>JANNJF010000397.1:0-4786 GCA_031405715.1 Gammaproteobacteria bacterium
GCGGCGCACGAACTCGGCACGCCGCTATCCACCATGGCGGTACTGATCAAGGAGCTGGAACGAGAGACCACTGCCGGCGGTGAATTGACGGACAGGCTCGGCATCCTGCGCGACCAGGTTACGCGCTGCAAACGCATCCTCTCCAGCCTGACTGAGTCCGCCGGACAGGTGCGCGCCGAGTCCGGCGGTAGCATGCGCCTCAAAGCTTATCTGGAAGAGGTGGTGGCCAACTGGCGCGGCGTGCGTTCCACCGCGCAGGTGGTGACCCATTGGCAGGGCACACAACCGGCGCCCACCGTGCTGGCGGAGCAGACCTTGAGTCAGGCGATCACGAATATACTGAACAACGCCGCCGACGCCGCCCCCGGGCCGGTGGAAGTGGATGGGCAGTGGGATGAACGCGAACTGCGATTGGAGGTGTGTGACCGCGGTCCGGGCCTCACCCCGGCGGTGGAGAAAAATGCCGGGACCTTGTTCTTTACCACCAAGGAGGCCGGGCAGGGACTGGGACTGGGTCTGTTTCTCGCCCACGCCACGCTCAATCGCTTCGGTGGCACGGTGCAACTCTTCAACCGCGCAGGCGGCGGTGCGTGCACCCGCCTGGTGTTGCCGCTTACTGATCTGCTGGTAGGTGACTAAGCATGGCTGGTAGCGCTGGCGATGACCGCCCGGATCTGCTGCTGGTGGACGATGACGAGACCTTCTGTCAGGTCATGTCCCAGGCCCTGGACAAGCGCGGTTTCGAGGTGCGCGTCGCACACAATGTGGCGGATGCCCGGGCAGCGGCCGAGCTTAGCCCGCCGGAGTATGCCGTGGTCGATCTCAAGATGCCGGGACCCTCGGGCCTGGAGCTGGTGCAGAGTCTCAAGGCCCTGGATGAACACACGCGCATCGTGGTGCTCACCGGCTATGCCAGTGTGGCGACGGCCATCGAGGCGATCAAGCTCGGTGCCGTGCATTATCTCACCAAACCCGCGGATGCCGATGAGGTTGTTGCGGCGTTTCAGCGCGAGGCCGGCAATGTGGCGATGGCGGTGGAGGCCAAGCCCATCTCCGTGGCGCGCCTGGAGTGGGAGCACATCCAGAAGGTGCTGATGGAATGCCAGGGGAATATCTCGGAAACCGCGCGGCGTTTAGGCATGCACCGACGCACGCTGCAACGCAAACTGACCAAGCGTCCGGTTAAATCCTAGTGGATATTAAATAAGTCATGATTTGAATGGTACTTTAAAGAGCATGCACTTGTTGGGTGGGCATCGCCCACCAGCGGAGCCTATCGACGCCCCGTGTGGTGGGCGATGCCCACCCTACGAAAGGAGCCTATTCCTCTTTGGTACAGGCGCGCTCGACTTCCACCTTGTTCACGCCCTTGACGCTGCCCACCGCCCGCTTGATGTTGTTGACGATGTCTTCGGCAAAGGGGCAGTGCGGGGTGGTCAGCTGGATGTCTACGTGCACGTAGTCACCGAGGATCTCGATTTCCTGGATGAAGCCCAGCTCCACGATATCGTGGTGGAGTTCGGGGTCCATCACCTGGCGCAGGGCGTGGTAGACCATTTGTTCGGTAATCGTGGTGCTCATGCATTTTCCTCCCGTCAGTTCAGCTGTCCGCCTGCGGCGTTTGCCAGCACACGGCTATGACACAATCACGTCAGTCTAGCAGACATGAACGCGAAAACGCGCATTAACCCGAGGGCTTTACTCAACAACCAAAGGGTTGAAAAGGGTTGGCTTCCTGAGATTTCCTCACATAAGTCGGCCATTTTCTTCTAATCTTTGCGGGTGGTATGCAGTGCGGCGGCGAGCCGCCGCACTGTAAACGGCGATGCCTGCCCTGTTTGATTTCGCCGTAATCGCGTATTCTTTGCGCATGTACAAAATAAAGAGTTTATTGGCATCTATCTTGCTTCACTTAATGCATAAGCTGTCTGTCCCGCCCACAGGGAAGGGCCCGAAATGAATAACCACAAGCCAAAAATCGGTCTGATCATGTCCGGCGGCGGCGCGCGCGCCGCCTACCAGGTGGGTGTGCTCAAGGCCATTTCGGAAATGCTGCCCCCGGGCAGCCCCAATCCCTTTGCGATCATCTGCGGCGCGTCCGCCGGTGCCATCAATTCCGCCGCGGTGGCGGCCTACGCGCACAATTTCCAGCACGCGGTGCGTCGGCTGGAAAGGGTATGGGGTAATTTCCGTGTGCAGCACGTGTTCCGCGCGGATGTTCTGGGCATGACCATGAACTGGCTGCGCTGGTGGGTGGCCTTGTTTTTCGGCGGCATGGGCAAGCGTAACCCGGTGGCCTTGTTGGATCGCGCGCCCTTGTATGATCTGCTCAAGCGGCATCTGCCCTGCGACCGTATCCAGTCCGCCATCGATGCCGGCCTGGTGCACGCCATCAGCATTGCCGCCTCGGGCTACGGTACCGGACAGTCGGTCACTTTTTACCAGGGTGTTTCCACCATCACCCCGTGGCGTCGTTCGACCCGGGTAGGCAGCGCCACGGAGATCACCGTCGATCACTTGATGGCGTCGTCGGCCATTCCGTTTGTCTTCCAGGCGGTGCCTATTAACCGCGAATATTTTGGCGACGGGTCGATGCGTCAGATCGCGCCGCTGAGTCCGGCGATCCATCTTGGTGCGGAGCGTCTGCTGGTGATCGGCTCGCGTCAGGAAGGTTACAAGCCACCGGAGCGTAATGGTCAACCCGCGGAGTACCCGTCCCTCGCGCAGATCGGTGGCCACATATTGAGCAGTATCTTCCTCGATGCCCTCGAGGCCGACATGGAGCGTATGTGCCGCATCAATGAAACCCTGCGTCGTTTCCCCGTCAGCCACCAGGAGACGGATAACCGTGAGGCGGCCTTAAGGCCGATCGAATCGCTGCTGATTTCCCCCAGCCAGGACGTGCGCAAAATCGCCGAGCGCCACAAACGCCACTTCCCGTGGCCGATGCGTATTTTGTTGCGTGGGCTTGGGGCCTACCGGCGGGGCGGCGGCGAGCTGCTGAGCTATCTGTTGTTTGAGAAACCCTATTGCCAGGAATTGATGCAACTCGGCTACGACGACACCGTGAAGCGGCGCGACGAGGTGTTGCGGCTGTTATCTATCGAAGAGAAGGTGGCCTCCCTGGCGGGTTGAGCCCCGGACCTGCGTTGTCTTCCCGCGACACTCACATTATCCGCCTGACTTATCACGTAGGGTGCGTCCCACGCACCATTCACTGTTTAGCCTTGCAAGGGTGCGGCCGCTCTCGCGCATCCATGCGCTACGCGGCACTTGTGCATCCTTGCACGTCGTAGGACGCACCCTATGCCAGCGGTTAACCTGGGTGATTGAGCGGCCTGGCGCGAGTCTCCGCTTTAAGCCGGGACAGGCCGGCTGCGCTTGGCCTTCAGCCATTTGATCAGTGGCTCCCACTGTTCCACATCGGTGGCGGCGGACGCCGCGCCCAGTTCGAAGATGCCGACACCGCGTTCCGCCGCCGTCAGATAGTTCTGATTCTCCCGCAGATGCGCAATAAACGGCAGCTTGATGGCACTCAGAAACTCATCCAGGTTGTCATAGGCACGGCTATTTTCCCGCACGCGGTTGGCCATGAGTGCAAGTTTGGCCGACAGCCCGGCGCGCTGGTGTTCCGCCAGCAGCGTCTGGATAAAATCCGCTGCGGCGCGCATGTCCATGGGCGAAGGCAGTACCGGGATGATGACGGTCTGGGCGCGCCGCATGAGGCGCGTTAACGGCTTACCCCGCAGGCCGGCGGGCATGTCCATGATGACGGTCTCGGTGGCGCGTGGCACCCAGTGGGGGTCCTTCCAGCCAGCCAATCCACCGATGGGCGGATGCTTGTCGGCACGCGCTGCGAGCCAGGCCAGGCTGGACCCCTGGGGATCGAAATCCGCCAGCACCACCGACGAACCCTTGCTGGCGTAGTAGCTGGCGAGATTGGTGGCCAGGGTGGTTTTGCCGCAACCGCCCTTGCTGTTTAATATCAGGATGGAGCGGGTGTTGTAAGTGAGGGGTTTCAGCTCGCCCGACAGCATATCCAGAAGATTCATGCGTAACACTCCTCGTGGTGGTACTGCAGGGAAACACGACGCTGTCTCCGCATCCTGCCGAGCGGGCCCGGTCATACTGCAACCGGCAAGGCTGTTTTTTCTTTTAATATCCAGACTGCCTATAGTTTGTACGGCATCCACGGGGCCGTCAACCGTTGGCAGGTACCCACACGCAGCACAGGCTTGCCTTGGCGTGGCCGACTACTCTAGTCTAACCGGCTCGATCAATGTGGTGACTGAAGAGGACGTGTTGCAATGAGTGATGCATTGGATTATCTGCTGAAGGCGCGCCCGGACGCCATGGGTCCGTATTTCAAGTTCATTAAGGAGTCGGGCAAACATCTCGATCCCAAAACCCGCTCGCTGATTTCGGTGATTACCAAGGTGTACGCCCAGACAGAAGGCGGTTTTCGCCAGTACCTGCCGCGCGCCCTGCGCGACGGCGCCACGCCGCACGAAGTGCTGGATGCGCTGCTCATGGCCTTTCCGGCGCTGGGCCTGGCGAAGATCGTGTGGGCCATGGACATCCTGGTCGACATGGACATCCCCGAATTCCGCCCGGAGAATCTGGACGCCAAACCCAAGTGGCACGACCTCATGGCGGTGGCGGATGTACCCGCGGGCAAAATGCATAATGTTGATTGCGATGGGCGCAGTCTGTTTGTGTATCGCGAGGGCGATGCCATCAGCGTGTATGACAGCCGCTGCCCGCACCAGGTCACCAACATCCCGCA
>JANNJF010000398.1:0-1884 GCA_031405715.1 Gammaproteobacteria bacterium
CCATCCAGCCCCGGCATTTTCGCGGACTGGGTGAGCAAGGCCTGGGGTTCCGTCAGGATGACACGCCCGCCGCCCTCGAGATAACCGAGCAGGCGTTCGCGGTCACCGAGGGAGATATTTTTCTGTTCTTCCAGCAGGGCACGCGCCGTGGCCACGGCCTCGCGGTCGCCGCGCTCGAGAAAGGCGGTGCGCAGTTCCTGGTAGCGCTTGCCCGCCTTCTTGCCCATTTTCTTGATGGCCTCCAGGCATTTTTCCTCGTAGTCCGGCTCGCGGCCGTAGAGGAAATTAAAGCGCCGGGCGATTTCCCGCGTGACCTCCACGTGCGCCACCTGGTCCTCGCCCACGGGCACAAGGCCGGCGCGATAAATCAGAATATCCGCGCTCTGCAATAATGGATATCCGAGAAAGCCGTAGGTGGACAGGTCCTTGTCCTTGAGCTTCAGCTGCTGGTCTTTATACGTCGGCACGCGCTCCAGCCAGGACAGCGGCGTAATCATGGACAGCAATACATGCAGTTCCGCGTGCTGCGGCACGCGCGACTGAATAAACAGCGTGGCATTGCTCGGATCGACCCCGGCGGCGAGCCAGTCGATAACCATCTCCCATACGCTGTCTTCGATGACGCGCGGGTCTTCATAGTGAGTGGTGAGGGCATGCCAGTCGGCGACGAAGAAAAAGCATTCGTACTCGCTCTGCAGACGCAGCCAGTTGCGCAGCACGCCGTGGTAATGGCCGAGGTGCAGGCGTCCGGTGGGACGCATGCCGGAGAGCACGCGCGGGGTCTGAGCGGAAAGGATGGAATTCATAACCGGCTACAGACCCACGACCGTCACCACCACGCGCGCGACCAATTCCGCCACGGGGCCGATGACCACCCACAGCACGCCGCTGTACATCAGGGCGATGAGGATAAAAAACCCATAGGGCTCGACCTGACTCAGGCGCCAGGCCCAGGGTCCGGGCAGCAGGCCGACGGCGACGCGGCCACCATCCAGGGGCGGCAGGGGCAGGAGATTGAATACCATCAGCAACACATTGGCCAAGATACCCGCCAGACCCATGAACTTCATGGGTTCACTCAGGGCAACGGCGCTCACGGGCAGCAAAGTGCTGATCTTCACCACCACCCCCCAAAGCACCGCCATCACCAGATTGGCCGCCGGACCGGCGGCGGCCACCAGGGCCATATCGCGCTTGGGGCGGCGCAGATTCTGCCAGGTGATGGGCACCGGCTTGGCCCAGCCGAAGATAAAGCCGGTGCGCAGCAACACCAGCAGCGCCGGCACCAGCAGGGTGCCGATGGGATCGATATGTTTTATCGGATTCAGGGTCAAGCGCCCGAGACGCTCCGCCGTAGGATCACCCAGCTGCTTGGCCGCCCAGCCATGGGCGACTTCGTGCACGATGATGGCGAAGAGGACCGGTAAAACCAGGATGGAAATGAGTTGTGGCTGGGACAGCCGGCTGAGAATGCTAAATATTTGTTCCAACATCGGCGGAGTATATCAGGCCATCCCGGCTGCGGTCATGTCCGGGGCAGAATGAGGCGTAATTCTCGCGCAATACACCGCGGGCATCAGTCCGGCAAACCGCCAAAGGGCGTGGGATCGCCTTTTCCCGCGCGCACTACCGTGGCCAGACCGTCCTCCAGCGCCACCACGGTGGTGGGCTCCCAGCCGCAATTGCCGCCATCTATTATAAGGTCTACGTGATGCTCCAGGCGCTCGCGCACCTCGGACACGTCCGCCACCGGTTGCTCCTCCCCGGGAAAGATCAGTGTGGAACTCATGAGGGGCTCGCCCAACTCCGTCAGTAAGGCCTGGGCGATACGGTGTTCCGGCACCCGCAGGCCGATGGTCTTGCGCCGCGGATTCTGCAGGCGGC
>JANNJF010000399.1:0-2928 GCA_031405715.1 Gammaproteobacteria bacterium
GGCCCACTGTTCCACAAGCAATTGCTGCCAATGCGCGTTTCGCAAGTGTCACCGTTGCTGCCCGTACCGAAACCGAATACCGCGGTCTTATTCAAGACCACCGCTACATCGATATTGCAGTTGGCCACCCCACAACTCGTCGGAGCTGCACCACCCCAGTCGAACAGCATGTGCATACCGATCTGGTTGCTACCCACATTCAAGGCCAAGTTGCCGGCCTCAGCATTACCACCGGGCGACGCGGTGTTGAAGGTGTAGTTGCCGGGCTGAAACACCTGGACGTTGTGGGCGGTCCACAGAAAAGAGCTGAAGGTCTGGTCAGATATGATCGTCGCATTGCTTGCGCTGGACAAGCCAGTGTAGTCGCTAATGTCGGTAAAAAAGCTGCCCCTCCAGGTAAAGACCAAGTCATTGGTGCCGCCTTGGACAGCACCATCGGGTTGCAGCATGGTGAAGTTGCCGCCGGTGTCCCCGGTGCTCGTGATGGGGGTGCACACGTTCGTCCTCTCGAAGGCGTGGGCGACGCCGGCACTTAAGGCCAGGGAAATACCCAGGGCCAAGGTTTTTTTGTTAAAGATGATATTGTGGGTGCCGCGGCGTGATTTTGGAAGCTTGCTATATGTGTTCATCACAACTCCTCCAGCGTTCCGGCGAACCGTACTTGCTTCTTAAAATAAACTGTTAAACGTCAATTTCAGTCTCTGTGTTTTTTCAAGTCGCTCCTGTCCGTTTCCCCTGTCGTCTTGGATCGACGCACAAGGCGGACAGGTGAACGCTAGAATTTAATCCCATAACTGATGCCCAGGGTGTCGATGACCAGCGAAATCGCCGCGTTGGTGCTGCCATCCCGAGGCGCACCGGCACCACCCGGATAAAACGTGGTCTGACCTTTCACGGTGTTCTTGAAGCCGTGGTTGTAGGTCAGGGTGATTTCGCCCTGGCTACCACCAAAATAACTGGTGAGCCAGTCCTTGTTGGTGACATAGGTGTACCCCAAGGTAAGCGTGTCCTCGATCACGCCGGGGGCGAGCATGTTGAACAGCACTTGGTCGGGCTGGACCGGGGCCTTGGCGTGATTCCAGCCAGCGCGGAAGGTGTGGCGCTCGTTCATCTTATGATTGACACCCAGCTTGTACACGGTTTGGTCTCTCCAACCGAAACCTAACCCCAGTTCTCCGCCCAGTTGGCATACAGCGGTATCTGTACCAGGGCACAGGGGGTTGAAATCCGTTGCGTCGAAGGCATACGGCCCCGGGTTGCCGACAGAAGGCACATCGCTGTATTTGATGCGCGTGACATCAAAGGCGACGTCCGTGCTGTTGGTGACCTTGAAGGCCATGCCGACGCCGAAGTTTTCCGGGATGTCGAAATCACCGCCCTGCGCAAACAGACCTGAGTAGCGGTTGAACTCGCTCATGTTCACGCGCGCGTTGTAGTTGAGGCCGAGGCTGAGTCTATTGTTGTCCAGGTACTGGCCGAGCCAGCCGAAACGCCAACCCAGGCCGTAGGACCAGTCCGGACCGCGGTCGGTTAGCGAGTCGTTGGCAGTAGTAAACCCGAGATCGACGAAGGAGCTCAGGCCGTAGGCGCGGAACACCTGCGCCGCCATGGCAACGGAGAAACCGATGGTGTCGTGGTCGCTGACCTTGAAGGCGGCGGAGGGCAGGATCTGCATCTGCATTAACGAGACGCCCACATGGTTATTGGTGGCGCCGCAGCTGATGTTGAAGAAGTAGTTGGAGGGGCAGGGATCCCGAGGCTTCTGGTTATAACTTGTGCCCAGTCCCGCGCCCACGACCGCCACACCCCAGGCAAAGTCCTTGGAGAGTTTGGAAATACCGCCCATGCTCGGGAGAAGAAAGATATGGCCATCACTTTCTTCCTTGACGGTACCGACGGAGCCGCCTTCATGGGTCACCGCGCGGTCAGGGAAAAAGAGCTCACCGCCAATATCAAACCGACTGGTATCCACCTGCAGCATCGTCGCAGGGTTAGCACCCGCGGCGAGGCCATCCTGGCCATAGGCGATACCGGCACCGGCCATGCCGCGGGACTTCGCGCCGTAGCCAATGAGAAAATATCCATTGTTCGCGGAAGCCGGATAAACTGAGGCCAAGCTGATGGCGAGCGCCGACAGCGCTAGCCGTTTTGTAACTGACTTCATATTCTTCTCCTCCAGTTTAAGATTACTTTTCTAGTTTGTAATTTTTTGTACAGTTGCCTTAAGGCACAGCAGATCACAAATGTTACTGTTCCGCTAGCGCTGCTTGGCTGCTGTAAGCACTCTATGTGGTGCTTGGCACATCTCATTCTGGGTTGAGATGTCGCCGGGTGAACTCTCGTGTGCACGAAGATGCATAGACGAGGGTGATACGCTGAGGGGGAGTAGTGTGTTACCAGTCTGGTCGGCTTGGCAGCTTGGGGCTGTCCAACTCGGCTCGTTTGTATTTTTTTTACCGACACCTACCTGTGTTACGTCAGGTGATGCTCCGGATCTGGCGATACTGTTTACGACTCCACCCACCCACTTCTTTGTGCGATCCATCTTGAATAGCTCGCCTGGAATTGTCAAGGGCGCGGTCCACCGGTTCGTGGTGGAAAAATCGGGGTCGGGTAGATGCTTAACACCGTGTATTGTGCAGGAGGGGTGATTCCATGCCGATCACACTTTGAAAGAATTCCTGGTGTTGCGGCACAAGCCTGGTGGGTTACGCAAACTACGCTCACCCGCCCTACATTTGGACTTAAGTTAAGTACCATACGGGGTTAGGGTGAGGGGGTGATCATAGCCGCGTAGGCGGGGTTTTGTTGGGTTACGCCCCTTCGGGCTCGCGTGCCCTTTAGGGTAAACGAAACCTACGAAAATCGCGGCAAAACGTTTTTTAGACTCCTACCAAACAATAGCTTATTCAAGAACGGGAGAGCGGC
>JANNJF010000400.1:0-6106 GCA_031405715.1 Gammaproteobacteria bacterium
CCCTAAGGTCGCCCCCAGCAAGTTTTCGTCAATACGGCTCTGTACCCCGCTGTGTTCCACCAGAAGTTCCGCATGGAAGGCACGAATTGCCGATTCCGGAATCCAGATAGGCAAGCCTATTTAGCCAGCTCACGCAACGCATTGCGGTACTTGCGGCGAGTCCGTTCAAATGCCTTCATTGAAGCCTCAAAATCAGGCTGATAAGGCGTAAGGCGTATCCCATCGGAAAAGTCAGTTGCAAAAATTTCATCGCCTTCCTTGATCCGGTGTTTGTCTAAAATTTCCTTGGGAAGTATCACTCCCACGGAATTACCAATCTTGCGCGCCTTCAGTGTGTACATAAGAATGGCCCTTGCAGTGAGATATGCCTATCGATAGGTGAAAGTCTAATTCAAGTTATAACATTTGTACAACGTATGTTATAACATCATTAATTTGATTAAACCTATATAAAAAACATATAGAACATATGCTTAAAGCCAGATGGCCGTGTCATAACATTGATCCAAGTTGCGGTTGTTGAGTTGGCAATCTTTGCCAATATTTGCCATACTTTTGGCCGGAGGTGCCCTACCATGGCAACTATGAATGTTTCTCTTCCCGACCCAATGAAAGAGTGGGTGGAATCCCAGATCGAGGGTGGTCATTACAGTAACGCCAGCGACTATATCCGAGACCTGATTCGCCGCGATCAGGAATATCAGGACAAGCGTGCAGCCCTCATCGAAGCACTTATCGCCGGGGAAAAAAGCGGCATTACCAAGCGAACCCTTGACGATATCTGGAAGGATGTTAAAGCACGGAAACGCTGAATGCTTGAGTTAACCGATGCCGCTGCCAGGGATATCGAGCATATCCTTGATCGATCTGTTGTTGATTTTGGCCTGCATCAGACAGAGCTTTACTACCATACGCTGAAGAACTGCCTGGAACTCCTGGGCGAGAATCCGAACATGGGCAACCGCGCTGACGACTTACGGCCTGGCTATCGCCGTTTTGCACATGAGAGCCATGTGATTTTTTACCGAGACACCGGGCGCGGCGTATTGATCGTTCGTGTTCTGCATAAGCGCATGGACATCAACCAACACATCGACGAATGATCCAGATGGGTGGAAGCGCCGGCTGGAGGTGTCGCCACGAGACAGCCAGGGTTCAGCCTGGGCCATCTTCCCATTGTGGCCGGCGAGTCAATTTGCGCCGCCATTCAGACCCATGTTGCAACGCAAGACCCCAATTCGGGGGACAGGCGGCATAAGTGTTTCAGTGGTTCAGAGTGTTTCAGCAGAGTGTTTCAGGACACCCATCAAATGGAATGGGTTAATGCACTAGATCTGCGTTATATGGCGATGAAACTGGTGGGTGAAACTGGTTGATGTCCCACATTTCTCACAGTGTACCTCCCCCAGACACCCATCTCATTGAGCATCGCATTAAGCAGACTTAGGGCCTAGGGTTCAATTTAGGTGCAAGAATAAATGGGTGTCCTGGATTCTCGATTCTAAAAGAAAGCTACTTTTTATCCTGACCATTTACAATCGGCTTACGCACAATCGGCGTTTTCCGCAATAGTTGCTGAGTCTTCTGTCGGGCCTCATTTGCATCCTTTGCTTCCTTTTTTCCCAGATTCCTTATCTCCTCCGTTTTCTTCACGCTCTACCTCCTCATCTGATTTTTTCAAATGTTCAGGATTACCAATAATAGTGGGCTCGTCCGGCATGTATGTCGGCTTGTCTTTCAACGCCTTTTTGGCGCGCTCGTTGGGGCTGATATGTTTTTTAGTCATTTTATTTCCTACAGTAAATCTTTAACCATATAGGGTGTTTTTTCACCAGTTCGTAAGGAATAACCAAACGATGAATAATAGTCAATTAATTTCATATCAATGGGGTCGATGATACGCAATTGTGTTGCCCCAATGATGCCAGCATAAACTTCTGCAGCGGATAACACTATCGGCGTTACCCTGCCTTTCAATGGATGATCAGTGGGTCTGGCCTCGATAAATTCAAGCCGTAACCGCCCCCCGTGATAGCTGGGCCTGCCGGTGCTTAAGCTGCTCAAGGTATTGTCGTACCAAAGCGCCAGTTCGAATCGCTTGGGATAGGAATAACGATATCCTGGATAACTATTAAACCATGACCAATCCACCTGTCTGGTGCGATCGCTTTCCCACAATTTGCTGGCACTTAAAGCAGCCGTATCGATTAATTTAAGCCGGATTCTGGCCTTGTCAGGATAAGGCAGGTTCTTTTGAATACTTTGCAGTGCAATGGCACGAAATTCTGAATAGCGTTGCTCAGCATCCTTGTGAGTTAATTGCATAGATCACTCCAGATTTGGTATTAAAGTCTGCATTTCATGCGACGCAAAAGAAAAATCGAACGCTGCAGATAGCTCCTTGTTTACATCAGGATTCGCAGAATTCAGAGTTTAATCCTGGCACATACAAAATTACAACATAATTCAGCAAAGGTAATCAGCGGAATACCGTGAATTCGTGATCAGTACCTGAGGTTCTACGCACTACAAGAAATTGTAATGCGTCGACGATTATTCACACGCCCTCTATTTTCCTCTCTTACACTGGATTCGGAGTCAAACAGCAAGGCCTGGCCACGTTGCATTCGGTGGACCACAGCCTCAAGCATTTAGGATGCCTTCCAAGGCCTTAACCGCTTGCAATAACGTTTTATCGTCCTTTGTTTCGTTTACTTTCGGCAGCACCTCTTGAATTGGCCTTAGCCCCCACCACTTTCCGTTGCGTCCGCCTATTTCCGCACGCGGCGTCCACTTCATTACCTCGTGGTGAGATAAGTATGCCTCAAGGATATTATTATTTGACCTGACTTTGCAGCACCTAAGATAGCTACCAGGAGATGGCTTCTTATTTTCTGGTAATGAAGGCGCGCTATTTAGGTAAACAAGAACAAGTTCTTTGTAGAAATGAACCTGTTCTTCAATTTCATCGAAGATCTTGCTATCCCAGGATACTCTGTACTTAACCTCAACAAAATGCTTTTCAGTTTGGTCTTTGTCCATTACCACAAAATCGGGTAACGACCTCATGGGTTTAGGGAAATCAAGCTTTTTATATCCATCAGCGGTCATACATTCAGTTTCCCGTATTACATTTTCAATTCCCATTCCGATGACGCGATAACCAGCGTCGACGAGAATGGCTCGGACGATGCCTTCTGTCATTTCTTTCTTTATTCGACTTGCAAATTCCATATGCATAAGTTCCTATTTATTTATGTGACGTAAAGGGTTAATACTGCTCCCTTCGTTCACTTATTTTCAAGAACACCTCTGCACCCAGCTTCTGGATTTAGGTGATTCTACCCTTTGCCCAATAACCCGCGCCAGAGATATCCACCGCCAATTGATCTGGCTACTTATCAGAATGTAATTCATCATGGTAATTCCTGAATAAGGCCATCGATAAGTGATAAATAGCATTATATCTCTTCACCAAAAAGGTGTTACTAATTGTCTCGTTCGAAAAATGGTCGAGAAGATAGTAACGTCGATGTTACCTCGATACGCCTGTAGCTGTGTTAAATAAATCCAACTGAACTACCACCAGCTAAAGCTGGTGGGTTCGCGTCGGGTGCTGCGGACTAAAGTCCACGAAAACGTGCACCCGGCTTCAAAACCTCTTGCGATGAGACTAATCGCAAGATGAACAACCGCTTAAAATGGCAAGGCTAAAGCTGACCGGCTAAAGCCGGTGGTTTAAACCTTAGTGATGGAAATTAAAGGAGTAAAGTGATGAAATATAATTACAGCATCAAGAAAGGTAATGTATTTGTCGCGCTGATCATGGCGATGGTCTCTGGTTTAGCTGCACTCACTACGACTATTGTCGTCATACCCGGATATCAGCAGCTGCTAGAAATATGGATGGCTGGTACACCATGGGATCGAGCCGCCACAGCAACAACATGCATACTTGTTGTTTATGGCGTGGCTGCATATATATTCAGCCTTATCTTTCAGACTCACAACAAGCGTGTTATTGGATATTTCTTTGTTCGGTAAAGTGTTTCAGGACACCCATCAAATGGAATGGGTTAATGCACTAGATCTGCGTTATATGGCGATGAAACTGGTGGGTGAAACTGGTTGATGTCCCACATTTCTCACAGTGTACGCATCCCCCAGATACCCATCTCATTGAGCATCGCATTAAGCAGACTTAGAGTGCCTAGGGTTCAATTTAGGTGCAATAATAAATGGGTGTCCTGGATTTTTCCGCGGGTAAAAGCAGCGATTGTGGGCGTGAAGCGGGCGGCTGCTTCGCTGGGCGGCAAATAGCGCCGGGAAAAGACCTGGTTTCCGTAAACGGGGTGGTTTCGTTTGTTTACACTTGTTGCGTTTATTTCGTTTAGTGCTATATTTGTTCACATAGCCGATATAGCCCGATAGGTGTAGCCATGAACGCACCCGCAATTACCACAGCCCCTCCGACCCTGCCGACTGAGCAGGAATCCCAGCTTGCCCGCGAGAGCAGCCGGCTTCTGGCGGCCTGCATCGGCCACGGCGAGACCACCAAGCTGCGGGTCATCGACGGCAAGCAGGACATCACCGTGCCGGTGTCGGCACTGCGCCTGCTGGTGGATATCTTGGCGCAGATGGCCGAGGGCAACGCGGTCACGATCGTGCCGATCCATGCCGAACTCACGACCCAACAGGCGGCAAACTTCCTGAACATGTCGCGGCCGCACTTGGTCGGTCTGCTTGAGCGTAACGAACTTCCTTACCGTAAGGTCGGGACGCATCGTCGCATTCTGTTCAAGGATCTTCTCGAGTACCGGACGCGCACGCAGGTGAATCGCAAACAGGCTCTGGATGAGCTGGCGCGTCAGGCCCAAGACCTAGGGATGGGATACTGACGCTTGGCGAGCTTTGTTGCGGTTTACGATGCCTGTGTTCTCTATCCGGCTCCGCTGCGTGACCTGTTGCTGCGTCTCGCGCTGACCGATCTCTTTCGTGCACGCTGGAGCGAGCGCATACACGAGGAGTGGATGCGTTCGGTGCTGAAAGATCGACCGGATCTGACTGCGCAGCAGCTTCAACCGCACGCGCGAGCTGATGGACCTTTCTGTGCCTGACTGCCTGGTTACGGGTTACGAGGGACTCATCAACAATCTCAATCTACCTGACCCCGATGATCGGCACGTGTTCGCCGCAGCCATCAGTTGTCAGGCGGGTGTGATCGTCACCTACAACCTGAAAGATTATCCGCTAGCCGCTCTCGCCAGCCATGGCATCGAGGCGCAGCATCCTGACGATTTTGTCTCCCACCTTCACGATCTCGCCCCGGCGGCAGTTTGTGCCGCGGTCCGCGGTCAGCGCGAGGCGTTGAAGAATCCTCCGCGGTCGGTGCGCGAGCTGCTAGATACGTTTCTTTCTTTGGGGCTCGCCGGGACCGTTGCGCGGCTGGAGAGCATGCAAGAGCTTCTGTGACGTCAGGTGAATCGAGCTACTCGCACACCGTGGCACAGCACCGCCTGCATCACATCAATCGAATTGATCACCGCGTCCAGCGTTACGTCGAAGCGAGCGGCGAAACCCAGGCACAGGCCGCGAAACACCTAGGGCTCACTCAACCACGCCTCAACGATCTATTAATAAATAGGTGTCCTGGATTTTGCTGGATTTTGTCCTGGATTTTGACGATAGTTCAGTGCATTGTCAGATGGAGGTCTTATTATGAGCAGCCCGACTCACGGTATCAAAGAAGCCTTGCACACCCTGGCGGAACAATTGCCGGCCGACGCCACTTGGAAAGACGTAGCGTACGAGGCCTACGTAAGGCAGGAGATCGAGGCCGGCCTGGCCGAGACCAAGCGCGGCGAGTTCGCCAGTGAAGATGAGGTGAGAGACGCATTCGCCAAGTGGGGCGTTCAGTGGAGCAGCAAAGGTGCTTCCACCGCGTAGGCGGGGTTTTGTTGGGTTACACCCGCAAGGGGTAGGCCGTGGTTGTAAGGGGCTGAAGCCCCAACAACACACGCACCGCCCTTCGGGCTAACCCAACCTACGAAAGGAGGCCTCCCCCTGGCCCTTCCCACTGACGTGGGAGTTGGGGTGGAGGGGGCGC
>JANNJF010000401.1:0-2664 GCA_031405715.1 Gammaproteobacteria bacterium
GAGGGGACTTGTTCAGAGGTTCCCTAAGGTAGGCCACGGCCAGCGCGAGTGTAAGCATGCATGCCATCGTCATACCGGCGTACAACGAAGCCGCCACGCTGCGCGATCTGGCTGCGCGGGCGCTCAAGATTTCCCATTGCGTCATCGTGGTGGACGATGGCTCGACGGATGACACGGCCAAGGTGGTACAGGATCTCCCCGTGGTGCTGTTGCGCAACGGCGAAAATCAGGGCAAGGCCGCCAGCCTGTGGCGCGGCATGCAGCATGCCCTGCAACTGGGGGCCGAGGCCGTCGTCACCCTGGACGGTGACGGCCAGCACGCGCCGGAGGATATTCCGCGCCTGATCGAGGCGGGTCGTGGACATCCGCACCACATCATCATCGGCGCGCGCCTTAAGGATGCCGCGGCCATTCCGCGCAGCCGCTACATCGCCCACCGCATTGCCAACTTCTGGATATCCTGGGCCTGTGGTCAGCGGCTGGAAGACAGTCAATCCGGATTGCGTCTCTACCCCGCGGCCCTGCTCGGTGTTTTGTCCCTGCGCCACGACAAGACCCGCGGTTTTGTCTTCGAGAGCGAGGTGCTGATCGAGGCGGCGCGCCGGGGTTATCCCAGTCTGCCGGTGGCCATTCCCGCGGTGTATCGCCCTGGCGCCCGGCCGAGCCACTACCGGCATAGCGATTCCTGGCACATCGGCCGCATGGTGGCCTGGCGCCTGCTGTCGCGCGGCCTGTATCTGCCCGGTCTGTATCGCGCTTTTTTCAAGCGCGCCTGATGCGGCGCGGGGTTTCTGCGATTCGTTAGCGCCCGCGGTTGTGGCGAAATCGGTATTTTTAGTACCATGCCGGCATGCTCGGTGTTGTCGACGCCCTGCACGGCCGGCAAGCGGCCTGTCGGCCTTCAGCGATCCATCCACCTGACCAGGAGTACCATCATGCTGCAAAAAATTTCCCGCCTTATGCTTATGGCACCGCTCGCGGCCATGCTCATGGCCAGCCCCTCGGCCGAGGCCGGTCGCCTCCAGCCGATCTATACGCCGGACCCGATCGAGATCCCCGCGGGCAAGGGCGCCGACGAGGTCAAACTGGCCATACGCAAGGCCTTGTTCGGTCTGGATTTCAAAACCAAGGACATCGGCCCGGGCCACCTGGAGGCTACCCACGTTAAACAGAGTAAGGACATGGCGCATACGGCGGTGTTGACCATCAAGGTCGACAGCAAGACCGTGCGCATCAGCTACAAGGACAGCAAGGATTTGAATTACGATGAGAAGGCGGGCGAGATCCATGGCACCTATAACCGCTGGGTGCGCAATGTCGAGAAGCGTATACGCAGCGACCTGGGCAGTTACTAGGGGTGTGTTGACGGCGAGGTCAGGCACTGTCCGTCGTTTACGGGATAGGGGATAGTGCCGTTCGCTGAACGGTCTGGTCTTCGCCTACACCCAGAAGGCCGTGCGCGTCATGACCTTCGAGGTCAATCCCATGAGTTGTTTGAGCGGCGCGGGCAGCGCGGCCGCCCCGGCCTCCATGGCGGTGGTGGCGTGCTGCGCCTCGTCGATGCGCATCTGTTGCAGGATGGCGCGACTCTTGGCGTCGTTGGGTGCCAGCCGGGCGAGGTGCTCGTCCAGGTGCTTTACCACCTGATGCTCGGTTTCGGCGACGAAGCCGAGGCTCCACTTATCGCCCGCCAACCCGGCGAGGGCGCCGATGGCGAAGGACTGGCTATACCACACCGGGTTCAGCCAGCTGGTGTGACCGCCCAGCTCCGTGATGCGCTCGGCGGTCCAGGCGAGATGGTCGTTTTCCTCCCGCGCCGCCTGCTGCATTTTTTCCTGCACCCGCGGTAGTCGTGCGGTCAGCGCCTGTCCTTGATACAACGCCTGAGCGGCGATCTCGCCCGCATGATTGACGCGCATCAGCCGGGCGGCCAATTCCCGTTGTTCGGGGTCGAGATCGTTGGCATCACAGGCAGCGGCTGGATTGACGCGCTCCGCCACGGGGGTGGGCCCGAAGACGGTATGCAGGGCCTGGTCGAGGCCGGCGATGAGGCGATCCATAGAATTGAATTGGCGTGCGGGCATGGCAGGAACATACCCCACAGCGTGCGCCGACCGCAAGGGGCGGCCAGCGCGGGCGGACGGCTTTGATCAGTCGGGTAACTGACGCGCGATCAGCGTCACCGGATGCACGACCTCCGTCTCCATGCCCTGAGCGCGCAGGCCGGCGCCCACGTGCAGGGCGCAACCGACGTTGCTCGTGGCCAGCAGATCCGGCGCAAGCTTCCGCAGGGGCGTCAGTTTGTCGTCCCGCAGGCGATCCGCCATGGCCGGCTGCGTGAGCATGTAGGCCCCGGCACCGCCGCAGCAGAACTGGTTCTCCGCCAGGGCCACGACCTGGGCTTCAGGGATGCGGCCGAGCAGCGTGTAGGGATGTTCCTGTCCGCGCAGCACGTTACGCAGGGTGCAGGGGTCATGTACAGCGATGGTCCTGGCCAGGGGCTTGAGGCGCAGGTCTTGTGGCCAGGGGGTCTCCACCAGGAAGCGGTTGATGTCGCGCACACGGGAGGAAAATGCCGCCGCCCGAGGATCGTCCACCAGGTGCTGAGGGTATTGCGTCAGCAGCGCCGTGCAACCGCTGGCCACACCGATGATGCCGCCGAAT
>JANNJF010000402.1:0-1990 GCA_031405715.1 Gammaproteobacteria bacterium
ATCACATTGCCCTGCTGCACCTCGGGCTTATACAGGGAAACACAGCCGCTCAGCAGGGTGAATAGCACCAGCAGTAGTGGGGCCAGGCGTCGATACGGTATTTTATCGGGCATTTTGGGAATGACGTCGGGTGATTTAAACTGCGGGCATGATAGCCCATGTGACGGATTTGGTCACGCCATCCAACCTTCCACCAGGTAGCGCGCATGTCAGACAGTACGGACCTGAAGAAAGCCGGCCTTAAGGCGACCCTGCCGCGGCTTAAAATCCTCAGCATATTGGAGGCCGCTCAGGTGCGCCATATGACGGCGGAAGACGTCTACAAGAGTCTGCTCGAGGCCGGCGAGGAGGTGGGTTTGGCCACGGTGTATCGCGTGCTCACCCAGTTTGAAACCGCGGGTCTGGTGATACGCCACAATTTCGAGGGCGGGCGCTCGGTGTTCGAGATGAATCAGGGCCATCATCACGACCACATGGTGTGTGTCGAGTGCGGCAAGGTGTTCGAATTCTACGACTCGGCCATCGAAGAGCGGCAGCGCCTGGTGGCGGGCAAGGCGGGTTTTGTCATGGAGGAGCACTCCCTTTATATCTACGGGATGTGCCAGGGCATGAAGAAAATCGGGGTGTGTTCTAAGAAGTAAAAACGAGATTCAAGTGGCAAGTAGCAAGGAAAACATATAAGGCTAAGACTTTCTTGCCACTTGCTACTTCAGTTCCAGCAACACCGCCACTTCATCGCAGTTGTTGTACTTGTAGCACTTCACGCAGACGGTCCAGACTTTTTCCGGTAGTGTCCCCATGGACACGGTCTTGAAACCGAGTTTATGGAAAAAATCCGGCACGTAAGTCAGCGCCATGACGCGCCGCAGGCCGATGGCGCGCGCCTCCGCCACCACTCGTTGCACCAGCAGCCGTCCCAGTCCACGCCGTTCGTAGGCCTCATCCACCACCAGGCTGCGCACCTCGCCCAGGTCTTCGGTGAAGATCTCCAGGGCGCCGATGGCCACGACTTTGGCGTCCAGCTCGATGACGAAAAAATCCCGCAGGTGGCGGTAGAGTTCGCCCAGGGTGCGTGGCAGCAGATTGCCCTTGCTGGCGTAAATTTCCAGCAGGTGGTGGATGGTAGGCACGTCGGCAATGGCCGCCGCACGAATTTTGGGCACGTCGCCGACCACGCGCGGACTCACTGGTCCGCCGGGGTGGTTGGTATCGGACGAATCAGGCGGAGGCACGGGTCAGCATGTCCGAGGCGAGGTCCAGGGTCTGGCGGGTGATCTCGATACCGCCGAGCATGCGGGCGATTTCTTGCACCCGTTCCTTCTCCGGCAACGGTTGGATGTGGGTGATGATGACGCCGTTCTGATTGAGCTTGCTGACCTGCAGGTGCTGATGACCCTGGGACGCCACCTGCGCCAGATGGGTGATGCACAACACTTGACGCTGCCCTCCCAGGGCGCGCAGCTGCTGGCCGACGATCTCCGCCACACCGCCGCCGATGCCCACGTCCACCTCATCGAAGATCAGCGTCGGTATGCGTCCCACCTGAGCCGTGGCCACCTGCAGCGCCAGGCTGATGCGCGACAGCTCGCCGCCGGACGCCACCTTGTTGAGCGGCTTGACCGGCTGCCCCGGATTGGCGCTCACCAGGAACTCCACGCGCTCCAGCCCGTGGGCGGACAGCTCGTCTTTCGCCAGAGGCGTGAGACTCACCTCGAAGCGCCCGCCGGGCATGCCCAGTTCCTGCATGAAGTCGCCCACGGCGTGGGCCAGCTGCTGCGCGCCACCGGCGCGCCCGGCGCTGAGTTCGCGCGCGAGTTTCAGGTAGGTCGTCTTCGCCGTGCTCAACTCGCGGTCGAGCTTTTCCAGGTTCACGTCAACGTTTTCGATATCGTCCAGTTCGGTCGCTAGACGTGCCAGAACGTCGGGCAGCTCTTCCGGCCGCACCTTGTGCTTGCGCCCCAGGTCGTGGGCGGCGGACAGGCGCTGATCG
>JANNJF010000403.1:0-12604 GCA_031405715.1 Gammaproteobacteria bacterium
CGCCACCGTGGTGGCGTTCCTGGTGGGCTTATGGTATTTATGGATTGCTATTTATTGGAGGCATTTACGGAGTTGATCGGTTTCAGCGACAAGCGGTGATTCGCAAGGAAAGAGAAAGAGCAAGGGTACGTGAATTAGAACAGGCAAAGGAAATTGAGAAAGCCTATACCGAGTTAAAAGCCACACAATCACAACTGATCCAATCTGAAAAGATGGCCAGCCTTGGAGAGTTAACAGCCGGCATTGCCCATGAAATTCAAAACCCGTTAAACTTCGTCAATAATTTTTCGGAAATAAATACTGAACTGATCAAAGAGATTCAAGACGAAAGACGTAAGACACAAGATAAGCGCGATGATAAACTGGAGGATGAACTTCTGCAAGACATAGTTCAAAATCAAGAAAAAATAAATCATCATGGAAAGCGTGCTGCAGACATCGTAAAAGGCATGTTGCAACACAGCAGAAGTAGCAGCGGTGTAAAAGAACCAACCGATATCAATGCACTCGCTGATGAATATTTACGATTGGCTTATCATGGATTAAGAGCAAAAGAAAAATCATTCAACGCGACAATGAAAACAGATTTTGATGAAACCATTGGTAACATCAATATCATTCCACAGGATATTGGCCGCGTAGTTTTAAACTTAATTACTAACGCTTTTTACGCTGTGAATGAAAGGCTTCGACAAGCTCAGCCTGACAGCAACTACGAACCAACTGTTTCTGTTAGTACCAAAAATGAAGGCAACAAAGTTCTCATCTCAGTAAAAGACAACGGCAACGGCATTCCTCAAAAAATATTAGACAAAATCTTCCAACCCTTCTTCACCACCAAACCCACCGGGCAAGGAACAGGATTAGGATTGAGCTTGAGCTATGATATTGTTACGAAGGGGCACCAGGGGGAAATAAAAGTAACCACTAAAGAGGGCGCGGGAACGGAGTTTATTGTAGTTTTAACAATATAAAAATAGACGAATGAAGATATTGGTAGTGGATGACGAACAAGACATTAAAACCTTGTTTGAGCAGCGTTTTAGAAATGAAATAAAAAGCGGACAAGTCGACACCTCCCAGAGGGAGAGGGGGCTGATGTAAGAATTGGTATCGCCCGGGATGCGGCATTTGCGTTCTACTACCCCGGCGATCTGGAGGCGTTGCGAGCGAACGGCGCTACGTTGGTTCCCTTCGACACCTTGCGCGATCCGCAACTCCCGGATGTCGATGCCCTATTCATCGGCGGCGGGTTCCCCGAAGTCCACATGCAGGCACTGGAGACCAATACCAGCCTGCGCCAGAACATCCGCCAGGCCGTGGAGTCCGGAATGCCGGTTTATGCCGAATGCGGCGGGCTCATGTATCTATCACGCAGCTTGAGTTGGCGCGGGCAGCGCTGTGACATGGTCGGCGCCTTGCCCGCCGATACGCTAATGCATGCCAAGCCTCAGGGGCGCGGCTATGTCCGCTTGCGCGAGACCACGGAATATCCATGGCCGAACGTCGATGCCGCAAGCTCGCGATCCGAAGTACGGGCGCATGAATTTCATTACTCCAGCCTGGAAAATCTGCCGCCTGATCTCCATTATGCCTATGAAGTCGTGCGCGGAGCGGGAATCGACGGCCACCACGATGGCATTATCTACAGGAATGTCCTGGCCTGTTATGCGCATATGCGGGACCTGTCCGGCAACCACTGGACCCGACGCTTTGTCGAGTTCATCCGGCAACATCGCATGCGCCTCAACACAACACGCAGCAGCACGTCACCTGGGGGGGTGCCCGGCGACAAAACACGCGTTAAACACTGAACTGCAGAGGAACTGACGATGATTACGATTACCCCCAACGCCGCCAAACAGATACGTATCGCGGCTGACCAGAGCCATTCGGATGATATATTCCTGCGCCTGGCGGCTCGTCGCGAGGAAGGCGGCGCGATCGAATATGGCATGGGCTTTGATGAAATGGGCGGTACCGACGAACTCATCTCGTCACAGGGTATCGATGTCATCATCGCCTCGTCCTGCGCCGATCTGCTGAAGGGCGCAACCCTGGACTATGTCGAAATCTCCCCCGGGGATTTCCGCTTTATTTTTAGCAATCCCAACGATAAGCAGCATAAGGCCACCAGCGCGCCGGAAGGCCAGTGACGGGCGGGGTCAGCCTCTTTCTTCCAACCTCCGTGCCGTGTGCATGCAAAGCGCCGGTAACACGGCTGTGTCGGCAGGCGTGCGGCCGGAAATACCGGTTTCGGCCGGGATTCTGGTAGTATTCTGGGTAGTTTCGACCCAGCGTGGCATCTACCTGCCGCCAGTGGGAAAATAGACCGTCGTCATTATCGGGTCCCGCGTCATGGCATCAACCAACGAGAACACGGAATCACGCCTGCCCACACACGACTGGAGCTCTGCTCCGATGCTGGGGTGGTGGCGCGAAACGCACAGGCTGCACTGGAGGCCGCTGTTCATCCCCCTCGTCTCGCTGTTTGTGCTGCTGACACTCGCGGGTGCCGTCGGTTTCCTGGCCCTGTCCTTGCCTGAATACTCCCTACTCCTCTATTCCGCACAGATAGTTTTTATCCTGGGCGGTGTCGGATGTATCGGCCTTACCCTGTGGCGTGTAAAACGCGAACTACTCGAGCCCCTGGCCGAATTACGGCGCTGGGCCAAACGCATGCGCGAAGGCGATTTGTCGGTACGTGTGCCAGTAACGGCCTCGGGAGAATTCACCGAGCTGGCGCGGGACATCAACGATCTGGGTGACGAGTTACGCATGCTCAACCTGGAAATGACCAGCAAGGTGCGCAAGCACACCCAACACCTCTCGCACAAAACACGCTCTCTGGAAATCCTCTACGACATCAGCTCCAGCCTCAATCGTTCGCGCAACCTGGACGAACTGCTCGACAGTTTTCTCGACACCTGCATGGACCTGGTGGATGCCCGCGCCGTCGCTGTCCGGCTCCTGAATGGCAGCGGCCAGTTGCGCCTCATTGCAAGTCGCGGACTGGATCCACAAGTGGTGGAAAAAGAAAGGCTCATGCCGGTGAATACCTGCTTGTGTGGCAACGTCGCAATCCAGGGCGGTGTGCATATACAGAAAGGCACCGCCGAATGCAGCAAAGTCCTGGGGCAGACATTCCTCGCGAACGATTGCCAGGAACTTGTGGTTGTGCCGCTGAAATACCGCGAGGAGATCATCGGCGTCTATAACCTTATCCTCGACAAACCCAGCTCCGATCTGGGCGACGAGGCGCGCGATCTGTTCATCAGTATCGGCAGGCATCTCGCACTGGCCTTGGAAAAAACACGTTTAGATGAAAATGCCCGACGCCTCGCCATCATCGAGGAACGACACATGATGGGCAACGAACTGCACGACTCCCTGGCGCAGTCCATCGTCAGCATGCGGCTGCATATAAAAATGCTCGGTGAGATGTTGTACCGCAAGGATATCAATAATGCGCAACACGAAGTTAGGCGCCTGCATACTTCGGTCGAGGATGCGCACACCAGCTTACGCGAACTGCTGGCGAATTTCCGCTCGCGCATGGATCAGCGCGGCCTGATCCCGGCTATCGAAGAGATGGTGCAGAATTTCAAACAGGAAACCGGCATCGCCGCCTACTTTCACAACGAGTGCAGCGAATTGACCCTCACTCCGGCCCAGGAAATACAAGTATTCCGCATAACCCAAGAGGCCTTGGCCAATATCCGCAAGCACAGCGATGCCATGACCGCACGCATCATGCTGCGCAGTGACGATGGCGAGAACTATACCCTGCTGATCGAGGACGACGGCCTCGGAATGACGCCGGTGGAATCCTCACTGCGCGGCGAACACGTGGGTATCTCCATCATGCGCGAACGTGCAGAGCGCCTGCCCGGGAAACTGAAGATCGAGAGCGAGCCCGGCGAGGGCACGCGTGTCTGCCTGAACTTCTCGGCTCCCTCCCCGCGCATCAGCATCGACGACACCCGAGGATGAACGCTTGCGCGTATTGTTAATCGACGATCACGCGCTGGTGCGCAAAGGGCTGGAGCAGCTGCTCGAGAGTCGCGGTATCGAAGTCGTGGCCGCGGTCGGTACCGGCAGCGAGGGCATTACGTGTGCGCAAGAACTGGCTCCAGATATCGTGCTGCTCGACATCAAAATGCCCGACATGAACGGCCTGGATACGCTCCTGCAGCTGCGTGCGCAAGGCATCGGGGTACCGGTGTTGATGCTCACCATGAGCCGCGATGAGGCCGATCTCCAGGCCGCACTGCGTGGCGGTGCACAAGGTTATTTGCTCAAGGACATGGAGCCGGATGATCTGGTGCCGGCACTACAGGATGCCATGAAGGGCAATAACGTAGTGGCCAAGGAGTTGATTGGCTCGCTCACCCGCATCGTCCAAGGGCAACCAAAAAAAGATCTCCGCCCGGGAACGCTGCTTTCCGACCTGACACCACGCGAACAGGAAATACTGCGGCATCTGGCCGAGGGACAAAGCAACAAGGGCATCGCGCGGGTGCTGGATATCACCGACGGCACGGTAAAACTGCACGTGAAATCAATATTGCGCAAGCTGGGCGTGCGCTCACGCGTCGAGGCCGCGGTTATCGCCGTCGAACATGGCCTCGGGCGCAAACAGCAAACCTCCGGCTGAGTATACATGCGCCTGACGCGACCTATGGGCACGGGTAGGTGCGCCCTGTGCACCAAGGGCTGCCCTAGCGTTCCGGCAGGAACCATTTCAACTGATCGTGTAAGTTAACCACCGTGCCGACGATAATAAGTGTCGGAGGCTTGATATCCTCCTTCTTCACCAACGCGGGCAGGGCCTGTAGCGTGCTGGTAAAAACCCGCTGATTCGGCGTCGTACCCTGCTGAATAAGTGCTACCGGAGTTGTGGGTGGCAGTCCATGACTGACGAGCTCGCGACAGATCGTCGGCACTCCATGTAAACCCATATAAAAGACGACAGTCTGCTGAGGTTGCGCCAGCGCCTTCCAATTTAAATCCACGCTGCCATCTTGCAGATGGCCGGTGACAAAAACGACCGATTGCGAATGATCACGATGCGTCAGTGGTATGCCGCTATAGGCGGCGCAACCCGCCGCCGCAGTGATGCCCGGCACCACCTGAAACGGGATACCCTCAGCCGCCAAGGTGGCAATCTCTTCGCCGCCGCGACCGAAAATAAACGGGTCGCCACCCTTGAGGCGCACAACGCGCTTACCCTCTCGCGCCAGGCGCACCAGCAGGTGATTGATCTCCTCCTGCCGCAGTGCGTGGTTGTTCCTTTCCTTGCCGACATATATACGCTCCGCATCACGGCGCACCAGCTCCAACACGGCCGGCGCCACCAGTCGATCGTAGACCACCACATCCGCCTGCTGCATCAGGCGCAACGCACGAAAGGTCAATAAATCAGGATCCCCCGGTCCACCACCCACCAAGTAGACTTCACCGCGGTTGGGCGCACCGCTTTCACTGTCGAGTGCCTTCTGCAGCGCCGTCTCGGCAGCGGCATCCTGTCCGCTATACACCATCTCCGCAATCGGTCCCTGTAATATCTTTTCCCAGAAAATGCGCCGATCCGCAGAGCGGGTGAAACGCTTTTTGACCTGGTCACGAAACTTACCGGCCAGTGTCGCAAGGCGTCCGTAGGAAGCGGGGATCAGCGACTCCAGTCGCGCGCGCAACAATCGCGCCAGCACCGGGGCGGCACCACCGCTGGACACCGCCAATACCAAGGGCGAACGGTCGATAATGGCGGGCATGACAAATGAACACAGCTCCGGACTATCCACCACATTAATCGGAATACGCCGTGCTTCCGCCGCCGCTGCGACCTGGCGATTGACGGCCTCGTTATCGGTCGCGGCAATGACCAGCGTTGCACCTTCAAGATCGGCGGAAACGAATTCACCGGCGCGGTAGCTGACCGTGCCAGCCGCCACCTCCCGCGCCAGCGCCTCGCCGAGGCTCGGCGCCACGACGGTCACTTTTGCGCCGGCCTGCCTCAGCAGCGAAACCTTGCGCGCTGCGATTTCCCCTCCACCGACGACGACGCAGGGCTTGTTTCGTATTGCGATAAAAATTGGAAGATAATCCATAACTGGCCCGTGATATGCGATATTCAGATTAATAAGTAAGTATAAACAATATGTTATATATTGTTTCTAATGTTATCTCTAGAGCGAAAGAAATGCAGGCGTCGCCACACATGCCCTCGATTAGTGTCCATTTTAAGGTAATTTGATGTCGCGCGTCAGGAAAATATCGACAGGCAGGGATGTCTCACCCTACACACAGCACTTGCCTACAAAGCAACGCCGAGAGCCTTCAATATCTGCTCGATAGCGCCAACCCAGGCGACCGTGATTGTGGCCAGACACGCTGAAATATGAACGGTCGTCTTCGACTTACACCCTGGCTTTGCGACCGTTCAAGCCTAGACTTACATAGATAGGCACGCAGGGACTGTGCCCAAGCCCCAGACTCAGTGCGGACTTGCATCCCCTTTTCTGTGCCCATGCACCGACCTATCCGGCCCGACGACGCAAGACACTGACGCAGATATTCCATAGGCAATCGAACAATAGAGACCTAGGCGTTCACACATGCCCAAGACCACCCCAGCCATCGTGTCCCACGACGAGCTCTACTGGCGCGACCAGCAGATCGCCCTGCTCAAGGAGGTTACTACGGCGGTGCGCGATCGCCTTGATCTTGACGAAATTTTCCGCATGGTGGTGACCCTGGCTCAGGGCTTGATCAACGCCGAAACCGTACTTATCCCGGTCCTCGATGCGGATTTTACGCGCTACACCTACCGCGCGGGCTGCGGGCTGCACGCGGATGAGATCGTCAACGAAAGCCTCGATATCCATCTGGGAATCTGCGGCTGGGTATGGAAACACAAGCGCCCCTGGTGGCGCGGCACCCTGAACGAACTCAGCGAGCAGGAACGAACCCAGTGGGAGAGAGAGGTGGGCAGCGTCATTCTGGTGCCTTTGATTGGCAGAAACCATTTCCTGGGCGGCATCGCCGGCATTAACAAGCTCGGTGGGCGCGATTTTGACGAACACGACCTCGACCTGCTGACCTTGCTGGCGGATCAGGTGGCCATAGCGATTGACAATAACAGCCTTATTGAAGAGCTGGAAAAAGCAAACCAGGCCTTATTCAGTGAAAAAGAGAAGGTGCAGGTCACCCTCTCATCGATAGGCGATGCCGTCATCACCACCGACATTCTCGGACGCATCGAATACCTAAACCCCGTGGCAGAACGGTTTTTTGGCACCAGCCTGAATGAGGTCAGCTCTAAAGAACTATCAAACCTTGGGATGCTGTACTTCGAGGGCACACGAAGGCCCGTCAGCGACCTGCTGTTGCAAGTCCTGACCCTTGGGCATCTTCCTGCGCGGTTCAGTCCCCTGATTTTCATACGTCCGGACAACAGAGAAATCTATATCGAACCGAATGCCACGCCGATCCACGATCAGGCAGGGAACAAACGCGGTATCGTACTTGTGTTTCGCGACGTAACTCAGACTTACGAATTGACCCGCCAGCTGTCGCACCAGGCTATGCATGATACATTGACCGGTCTGTTCAACCGGCGTGAGTTCGATTTTCGCCTTGGCCAGGAAATCCGCAATGCGCAAGACAGCGGCAGTCAACACAGCCTGCTTTATATGGACCTGGATCAATTCAAAGTCATCAACGATACCTGTGGTCATGCTGCCGGTGATGAACTCCTGAAACAGTACACCGCCAGCCTCACCTGTCTGGTGCGACAGGGAGATACCTTGGCGCGGATCGGGGGCGACGAATTCTGTCTTCTGCTGAGAAACTGCTCCGTCCAGCATGCGCAACGCCTGGCCCATGAGATTCAGGAGATGACCCAACAGTTCCATTTCACCTGGGACGACAAAACCTTCGGTGTCGGCATCAGCATCGGCCTGATTGGAATTGATCGCGAAAGCATATCGAGTATGTCCGTCATGAGCCTGGTCGATGCCGCCTGTTATATGGCCAAGGAAACCGGACGCAACCGCATTTATGTGCACGAGGCGCACGACCAGGCGCTGCATGAACGACGTGACGAAATGCAGTGGAGCCTGCGCATTACCAGGGCATTACAGGAACAGCGCATGGTGCTCTACCATCAACCCATTGTGCACAGCGAGAACCAGGGGGATCTGACCAGTCATTACGAGATACTCATACGCATGGTGGATGAGACCGGTTGTCTGATCCCGCCCGGGGTTTTTCTTCCCGCCGCTGATCGTTTCAACCTGATTACCACCATCGACCACTGGGTAATCAGCACTTACTTCCGCTGGCTGGCGGAGCATCCGGAACAGTTACGCTCCCTCGATCTCGGGGCCATCAACCTCTCCGGACGGTCATTGGGGGATGATGCCTCTTTGCACTATATAAAAAACCAGTTGCGTGAGTTCGCGATCCCTCCCGAGAAGATCTGTTTCGAGATTACCGAGACCGAGGCCATCGCCAACCTTACAAAGGCCTCCGCCTTCATCGTGCAACTTCAAGACCTTGGTTGTCGCTTCTCGCTCGATGACTTCGGCAGTGGATTTTCTTCATACGCCTATCTCAAGAAATTGCCGGTGGATTTTTTGAAGATTGACGGCATGTTTGTCAAAGACATCGCCTCCGATCCGGTCAACTATGCGATGGTGGAATCAATCAATCATATCGGACACGTGACGGGGCGGAAAACCATTGCGGAATTCGTTGAAAATCAGACCATCGTAAAAATGCTCAGGGAGCTCGGCGTCGACTTTATGCAGGGTTATGGCATATCGATGCCACGCCCTATCGCCGATCTCGCCTTAATGAAGCACACGCTGTCTACTGGACAATAACATCCAGCTTACATTCTGAAGCGACTCACGACGCTCTGGAAGCGTGCGGATAATTCATGCAAGTTGTGTGTTGCATGGGTGGTTTTCTCGATAAATCCACTGTTGTCACGCGCCATCTGTGCGATATCTTCGACCCGCATGGTGATCTCGTTGGTCGCCTCACTCTGCGCGCGCGTGGCCGACGCGATACCCTGTATCATCTCGACCACATGTTTGACGCTGTTGTTGATCTGCTGCAGGACCTGGACCGCCTGTGTAGCCTGCTTGACACCGCTGGAGACCTGGCTGCTGCCGCGCTCCATGGTTGACACCACACTGCTGGTTTCCGACTGTATGGCCGTGATCATTTCCGAGATCTCGGAAGTGGCATTGGCGGTGCGTTCCGCCAGATTGCGCACCTCGTCGGCCACAACGGCAAATCCGCGCCCTTGTTCGCCGGCACGGGCCGCCTCGATGGCGGCATTCAACGCCAGAAGGTTGGTCTGCTCGGCAATACCTTTGATCACTTGAATAATCTGCCCGATCTGATCGGAACGCTTGCCTAAGGTGGCGACCAGCTGCGCGGATTCGTTTACCGTACGCGCGACCTGTTCGATGCCGCTTACCGCTTCATTCACCACGATGCGCCCCTGATCCGACAGACTGCTGGCTTCATCGGCGGCCGTCACAACGTTCTCCGCCCGACTCGCTATATCTTTCACCGCCCCATTCAATTCCTCGATCGATACGGCGGCACTGGCGGCCTGTTCGGTTTGGCCGCGGGAAATCTTTTGCACGCGCTCAGCGGTCTCCGACAGCGTGCTGGCCGAGGTAGTCACCTCATCGGCTGATGTCTGTACCTGGCTGATGAGTGCGGAAAAGTCCTGTGCCATGCGGTTGAACGCCCCGGCCACTTCACCTAATTCATCCTTGCTCTGGAGCGTAGCACGCGCGGTCAGATCACCGTCGGCCAGTTTCAAGGCCGCTGCCTCCAGCTGCTTGACACCCCGGCTGATGGAACGGGTAATGACAAAACCGATCAGCACCGACAGAATCAGCCCAACGCCGACGCTGGTGAGGGAAAATATCCGCACGCTATTGGTAATCAGGGATACACGATCAAACTCTTTCTTCGCGGCGTCCACTTGATATTTGATGAGGGCATCGATGCCAGCAGAGGCCTTGAGGTACGCCGGGTCCATGGTCTGCTTGCGCAGCGTATCGACCTTGTCGGTGGCCCCTTTTGTGAGCAGGTCCATCATCGGCAACACGCCGGTACGACCAAAGGTCTGGCGCGCCTCGACAAAGGCATCGAACAAGCCCCTTTCCTCCGCCACTAGCTTTTTCTCCCCGTACGGTGTGAGGATGCTGTCCGTCTTGAAAATCTCTGTTCGCACACGATCCATGGCGTCGACGACCTCAAAGGCGTCAGTTTCTTGACGCGCCGACAACAGCTCGATTCGGATCTGCATCTGATGATTGCGGATATCGTTTAGCTCGTTAATGGCGATCAGGTGGTCGTTATAGACACTCGCCAGGGCGTTTTTCGATGAGTTGATGCCATACAGTCCGGTGGCACCGACTCCGACCAGCAATAGGGAGATAAACCCAACAAAAACATTGAGTTTTGTGCGTATCTTCAAGTTATTAAGCAAGCTCACGCTGATACTCCTCCACCGTTTAATGACCGATTCACGTTATCTTGTACACCAGAAAAATAGGCTTAGCGCCGAACTCGGGAAAGGCGCTGCCCCACCACCTGCGCTGAATAAACCTCGTCTTTCCACGGACTACGCCTCTTTCAGTCGGAGACGACACTTATGCGGAAAGAATGCAAAATCTGGGCCACAGAGCAGACCTTGCACGGTCAAACCAGCCAGGAGTGCTATCCTGCTAAGGAGCGCCGCGGAGTGGTTAGTGAGGCCACCTCGCCACGCGCACTTGCCCTCCCCCGCATCAACCGGGGCAGATGCGTGTCGGATCCTAAATCAACGCCGACGAACAAATTCTCGACACGAGAAAGGCTGTGGTGACGGCTGTGTGGGCCAACGCCCGGGGGGCTTGAAGTCGCTGTACCACAAGGCAGATATCGTGTGCATATCGACAGGTTACTGCATTGCCGCCATGTCCCGCGTGCCGGTCACGGTGCCGCCGGACCGCCTTCTATGCGAGTGCGTAACAATACAGGGATGCGGTGAAGGCGGCGGGACGTGTTCGACCTGTTACTTGCTAACTCGCCGCTGGGTCAACGGTCTTGAAGTACCGTTGCAGGGCCGCAGCCGCATAAGGCTCGGCCACGTCGCCAACGGCCTCGTTCAGATCAACAGGCTGCGAAGAACAAATAGATGGCGGAGAGGGAGGGATTCGAACCCCCGGAGGCTTGCGCCTCAACGGTTTTCAAGACCGCCGCATTCGACCGCTCTGCCACCTCTCCGCGGCGGGCTAGCATACCCGATATAGGTGTTTCTGGCCATGTGGCCGTGGGGTTTATACGGAATGCAAACTCCGGTATCCTGTATAACTGAACCCTAGGCCGGCGAGCCGGTCTTAATGATCACGTCTTTCAGCAAGGAGAATCACGCATGATCCAGAACAACCGAACCCAGGCGGCTACCTACGGGCAGACGTCGGTCCTCGCGACCAACAGCCTGATCCGCAATACCTACATCCTTCTGTCCCTGACCCTACTCCTCAGTGCCGCCACCGCCGGCATCGCCATGGTGACCAACGCCCCCATGATGAATGTCTGGCTGGTGCTGGGCGGTTATTTCGGCCTGTTGTTCCTCACCAACTACCTACGCAATAGCGCCTGGGGCCTGCTGTCGGTATTCGCCCTGACGGGGTTCATGGGCTACACCCTCGGGCCGGTACTGAATGCCTACATCGCGCACTATGGCAACGGCAGCCAGCTGGTCGCCTATGCCCTGGGTAGCACGGATGCCGACGTTGCGGAACGCATCACACACAGTCCGATGCGCCCGGGTTCTAATTCACTCCGGAGGATCCGTTTTCAGCAGGCCGGCGTCCGCCTTCACTTTCTCGGTGTCCACGGTCAGTTTCACATCGACTTTCTCACCCGCGTCCTCGCGACCGCCGGAAACCGCGAACCAGCCTCTGTAAAAGCCGAATGCGATTACAATGATCACGAGCAAAGTCAGCAGCGTGCAGAATTTCTTCACGACGAACCTCCTAATAGCCAGGTGCTCTGGTTAACGGCACTACCCGATATGCACTTTGTCCAGCAACACCAGAATGACGAGAATCAGCAATACCAGCCCTAACCCACCGCTCGGGCCATATCCCCAACTCCGGCTGTGTGGCCACCTGGGCACGGAACCGAGCAGCATCAGGATAAGCAGGATAATTAAGATAGTTCCCAACATTTTAAAATCTCCCTGTGAAAGACGAATCGCAACCGATGTCCGCAGATCTGTGGTTCAATGCAAATTGATTCTCAAGTCATCCATAACATCGTGGCCATGCGTTAGTCACGCATACTCCGGGCCTGCGAGCATCCATCCTTCAGTCCTGCGATCCATTGAACAACCATTTCCGGCGACACTCCCCCGTGTTGCTTTTCGTCCAAGACCGCACGCAGCGGATACGCCACGTGCGGGTTCAGCGTCGCCGAACAGATCGTGAGTTTCATGTCGGTTACCCGACAGAATCCCCAGTTATGTGGTTCTACGGTTTGCCCTTTGGATCAACCTTTGGCGGATCAACCTTTGGCGGATCTA
>JANNJF010000404.1:0-4513 GCA_031405715.1 Gammaproteobacteria bacterium
TAGAGAGCGATTAGAGAGCGATTAGAGAGCGATTAGAGAGCGATTAGAGAGCGATTAGGGTCAGGTCTTGCCTTTTGCCACCCAATCCGATGCACCAACCTTCGTGAAATTCCCTCCACACACCGACGCCTGGTGCCTACCAAGCCTGCGGGGTCGGACCTCCACTTCTCACTGATTCCCAAGAGAATGATAACTCAAAACAGGCCGACCGTAGGCCTTATTCTCGCGTTATTGGCACCCATAACGCAGATTTCTCGTTGACAATTATGGACCGCGCCGGTTAAAAACGATGTTAAGAATAAACAATCAAGGAGGATGGATATGCAATTTGAATGGGACGAGAGTAAACGACAAGCCACGCTCAGAGAAAGGGGTATCGATTTCATCGATGCTGCCATGGTTTGGGATGATCCCATGCGGCAAGAGCGTGTCGATAGCCGGAAACAACACGGAGAAACAAGAATCCAAACGATAGGGAGAGTACATTTCGGTATCCTGTTCGTAGTGTATACCGAGCGCGTACAGGAAGATGGTGAGGAGGCTATCCGCATCATTTCAGTCATGAAAGCGAATAAACGCGATAGAGATGAACACGGAAGCTCGGAAGCTCGGGGTCAGGTCTTGCAAAATCATACGATCGTGCAAGACCTGACCCTGATATTGCACTGACCCTGATATTGCACGTGAAGTTGCGCCCTAACTTTTTGCTTGTGCCGACGCCGGAGACAACGCGCCATGTTTCCTGATACTTTTGTGGCCGGCGCGGCACAGCTCAACCGTTAATGAGGACCCAACGGTGCTACCAAATTTAACCACCAACGAAGCCCGCATTATCGGATGCCTGATGGAGAAATCCGTCGTCACGCCGGAACTGTATCCACTGACACTGAATGCGCTGACTAACGCCTGCAATCAGAAGTCCAGCCGCACTCCCCTCATGTCTCTGACGCAGGGCATAGTGCAGCATACCGCCCGCGACATGCAGGCAAAACACCTCGTACGTATTGAGGAGAATTTCAAGAGTGGGGTGGAAAAATACACACATCTCTTCTGCAACACTCACCTTGGCGAATTTCAGTTTGACCCAGCTCAGTTCGCCATCGTCTGCTTGCTGTTGCTGCGTGGTCCGCAGACACCTGGCGAACTAAGAGCGAACAGTGGGCGCCTGCATTCCTTCGCCGACAACATTGCTGTCTTGGATGCGCTTACCGGGTTGATAGAACGGGATGGTGATCCGCTGGTGGTGAAACTACCGCGCACACCCGGACGCAAGGACGCAGAGTACATGCACCTGTTCTCCGGCCCCATAGATGTGGCAGCGCTTGCCATCCAAACGCAGGCGGTGATGGCCACCGAGACGTCCGAACGGGTCAGTGTGTCGGAGCTGGTAGAGAGGGTCAGCAGGCTGGAAGCAGAAGTCGCCGAACTCAGGGAACAATTAAGGACGTCACAGGGCAAAGGGGATAGTCCAAAATAAAATATAGGACACCCATCTATTTCATCACCATATAACGCGGATCTAGTGCATTGTGCGGTGACTAACTCATTCCGTTTGATGGGTGCCCTGAATACTCTCGAAAGATCTGATTGAGACGATGACCCAGCGGCAAACCCGGTCGGGTATCCATGGCCGGCCGCGTGTCGAGGAAGAGGGCGGAGCGTATTACATCGATTAGTGTATTAGCGGGAAATCTTCTCTGACCCTGAGAAAGACCCTGATGACTGGATCGCTGTTCATGGTGGGGCAGAATATGCACTCAACACCTTCACCGCCTCTGCCACCGTCACCATCCGAATTCCCTGGTGTTCCTTGAGATCGAGCAAATGCCGATCTCCCGAGACGATGATCTCCGCCTTGGAAGCCAGCGCACACGCCAGCACTTGATCGTCGTCGGGATCTTCGAGAATCACTGGAGATATGATGGCGGGATGCACGACGGTGGTCAGTAGCGCATAACGCTCGACGAGCTGATCGACCGACAACTGCGCCGCCGCGAGCTTACGCGCGAACTTGGCCCGCCCCAGGATGTCGGTGAGTTCAAGCAAGAGTGTGGTGCTAGTGTAGAGTTGCACCTTCTTCTCACGCGCGGCGTGCAGCAATTGCCGGGGCACGCCGCCCCACAGAAACCCCGAGGCGACGACGTTGGTGTCGAGAACGACGCGCACGATTTAGCGCGACTGGCGCCGCGCCGCACGCATCGCGTGTAACTCCTCGGCGATCTCCTCCGGCGACATGGCCGGTTCCTCGACGGCGGCCATGCGATCCATGGCGGCGAACAACTCGTCGGTCATACTCGTCTTCAGATACTCACGCAGTATCCGCTCCAACGTCGCCGGCGTGAGCAACCCGGCGCGTTGCGCTTCCTGGGCCAGTTGATCTGGGAGATTGATTTGTATCGTAGTCATGCCTTCACCTCTAAGGTCGTAAGTCCCGTGTATCCAAGCACCAGCTGATCGAATGTCATGCCGCTGGCGGTGATCACCTTGACGAATTTGATGCGTTGAAGAATGCGAGCAAGTTCCGCCAGCAAGGGGCGGCACGTGCAGAGTTCCACCTCGTCACGCCGCGCTGCATCGATCAGTTGCGCGGGGGCACCGTTCCACAAGAGCCCTGAGACAACGACGTTCGTGTCCAGCAACAGCCGCATTAGCCGCGGTTCTGGTTGTGGCGCTCGGCGCGGTCGGCCTCAATCTCGGCCTGAATTTCATCCATGGTCATGGGCGGGATACCAGCGGCGGCGATACGTTGCCGGGCCTCGGTAAGTCGTGCGATACGGCGCAGGCGTACGGCCTCGCACAACATCGTTTGCAGAGCCTGCGGCTCCAGCAGTCCCAAGTTCGTCGCCTCTTTGGCAAGGTTGTCGGGCAGGTCGAGTTTTACTTGAAGGGTCGTCATGGTCTTACCCCGTTACCGGTTGGCCTCGGTAAGTGACGAGGCGTTACGATGGATAGTTAATAGTTTTTAGTATATCACCCCTTACTGGCATGGCCACCTCCTCCATCCCCCAGCAATCCCCAGTAACCTCAGGGATAGACCACAAATACCACATTCCTGCTGTCAGTCGTCCATAACTGACGAAAAAATGCTGGTGAAATGGCTGTCGTTAGAGCGGGTGATCGAAAATTAATTGCCCGGGCAGTCCCGGGTCGGACCTCCCCGTCCCATTGATCCGCTTGGCAAACGACCACACCGTGGGCTGTCCAGTCAGCGATTCCTTGTACGCGATCGCGACACCGGATAAGGGATCGGATAAAGGGATAAGGGGACGCTACCCAATGGCACTACCTTAAGCCAAGGCGAGGCTGCAAACTACCGTACAACGCGGTGGCCACCCTGGTGGATTCGGCGCTATCGCGCCTTAATCCACCCTACAAAATCTAACGTAGCGGCGGATAAGGGCTTAAGGTAGTGCCATTGGAGTGCCATTGGGGACGCTACCCTATTTTTCCAGAAATTAATGAAGTAAATAGTAGCGTCCCCTTGCCCACCCTTAGACCTGCCCCCTTTATCTTTAGACGCCAACGCGCGGCAGCGTAGCGCCCATCGCGTGATCGATGATGTAGAGCCAGCTACCGTCGGACTGTCGGCGCACGACCTCGGCGGAGCTGCCGGCGAAAATTGTCACTCCCTCTGTATTGACGATGGAGTGATCGGCGCGGAGTAGTGCGATGTCGCCGTGCTCGATGCAAAAGTTATTGTGTGATAACATTTTTCCTGGCAAGAGTAGCAGCTTCCGAAGCTCAATCGCGATCATTGCCTTGCCTGTAAATGTTTTCTCGGCGTCGATGCGCAATACCGCGTTTTCTTCGTAAAGAGCCATAAGATTGTTGACGTCACGAGTATTGAAGGCGTGAGCAAAGGTTTGATTCATCTCGTGCGGTATATTAACTTTAAACATAGAATCCTCCTGGGTGGGGTGATCGAGCCACATCGAAACACGTCTCCCCAGTCCTAACCAAATGGTAAGAACTAGACCATGCAAATGCGCAATAAACGAACAAGCCTAACCCTGGACGTCCCCACGTCGTGCAAACCAAGAGAGTGCCCGGTTGAAGACTGGCTGACCTTTCTAGGCCACCGCTGGAACGCGCTTCTGCTTTGGCATCTTGCAGTTTCTCCCAAACGCCATGCTGAATTGCTCATGCTGTTGTCCGGCATCAGCCCAAAGGTGTTGGCGGAGCGCCTGTCTGCGCTTGCGCGGCGAGGACTCATCAAAAAGTCACCGCTGGCCACTTTCCCTCGAACGGTGAGCTATGCGTTGAGCGAACAAGGTATTGAAATCGTCAACATCCTCAAACAAATCGAAGTATGGGCAAGAACCACGAGCCCTAACCCTGCGTTCGAGAGGGACGCGCTAAAAACGGCGCGTTCCTCAACTTTACGTTAATGAGGACCCAACGGTGCTACCCAATTTAACCACCAACGAAGCCCGCATCATCGGTTGTCGGATGGAGAAATCCGTCGTCACGCCGGAACTGTATCCACTGACACTGAATGCGCTGACTAACGCCT
>JANNJF010000405.1:0-1290 GCA_031405715.1 Gammaproteobacteria bacterium
CCGGATGTGCAGATCGATGCCGGTTGCCGTCTGCAGCGCGTGGTGGTGGATAAGGGCTGCCGCATCCCGTCGGGAACGGTCATCGGCGAAGACCTGGCGAAGGACGCCGCGCGTTTTTACGTGACACCGGGCGGAATAGTCCTGGTCACGCCGGAAATGCTGGGGCAGGAAATACACCATGTCCGCTAGCGCGCGCCTCAAGGTGGTGCTCTGCTGGCACATGCACCAGCCGCAGTACACCAACCTTATCAGTCGCGAACATCTCTTGCCCTGGACCTACCTGCACGCCATCAAGGACTACGCGGACATGGCCGCGCACCTGGAGGCGCTACCGGCGGCGCGCGCGGTGGTCAATTTTTCGCCGGTGTTGCTCGAGCAGATCGATGCCTACGCGGCAGAGGTGCATGGATACCTCACCAACAGTCTGGCGATTCACGATCCACTGTTGGCGGCGCTGGCCAATCCGGCGCTGCCTGCCGGCCTGGAACAGCGGGTGATATTGCTCAAGGCCTGTCTACGCGCCAACGAAAAACGCATGATCGATCGCTTCCCCGCTTACCGTCGCGTGGCCGATATGGGCGCGTGGCTGATCAGGCATCAGGATGTAATGCCTTATGTTGCCGATCAGCTTCTCGCAGACATACTGGTGTGGTACCACCTCGCGTGGCTGGGGGAGGCGATACAACGTCGCGATCTGCGCGTACGCCGGCTGATCGCCAAGGGCAATCATTTCAACCTGCATGAGCGACGCGAACTCCTGGAGGTGATCGACGCGAACTCCTGGAGGTGATCGACGAACAGCTGTCCGGACTGATCGGCCGCTATGCCAATCTGGCGCGCATCGGCCAGGTCGAACTGTCGGTTTCGGCTCGGGCATTTGTTCATAGGTGCGGATCAAACGCTCGCGCGCCTGACGGGTAACGGGTCCGGTCACGAGCAGCACATCCGCATGACGAGGGCTTCCCTCAAGTTTGATGCCGAAGCGTTCCACATCGTAGCGCGGCGTAAGCGTGGCGAGAATTTCAATGTCACAGCCGTTGCACGAACCGCTGTTGAAATGCACCGCCCAAATGGAATTCATACGCGCCCAAGTGCGGACCTGATTGATAACCTTTGTCAAAAGTTGATTGTTATTATTCATGGTTTCACCATTTCTATCCGAGGATCAAAGCGACGAGCGCCAGCATCAGCCCAAGCAAATACACAACGGTGACCGAAGAAAGGTCGCTGCTGCCGACCATGATCACACCGAGATGCAGGACTGCGAAAAACAATGCGATAACAAAGAAT
>JANNJF010000406.1:0-4815 GCA_031405715.1 Gammaproteobacteria bacterium
GCGTGTACTCGAGTCCATGGCCATACCCTATCGCGACGACAATCGTTATTGCTGGGCGTCGGATGAAATTGCCTGGCACGCGGCGGAATACGTGCCCGCGTCGAAACAGGTGCGCAAGTACGTTTCCGCCATGGAAATGGCCAACGAGGTGGACTGTGAACTCGCCGGCGACGATGCTCAGGAGATCTGGGTGCTCAACACGCCGTTTTACCTCGACCAGGAAGGCTGCACCATCAATGAGCTCGAAGGCAAGGAGCCGGTGTCCGAGCCGTATCATTATCAGGAATGGGATTACTCGGTGCAGTTGCATCGTCCCAGCTGGGTGACGGTGCTGGAAAAGCGCCAGAAGCAGGGCGACCCGGCGGACATCGATCGCATCCTCACGGACAACCGCCCAGTGGCCTCGCGCCTGCGTCACATCATCGACGCCATGCAGCCGGAGGGCGTACAGCGCTTCCGTCGTCAGGAGGACGGTGACGAGATCGATCTCAACGCCTCCATCCGCGCCATGATCGATATCCGCATGGGACAGACCCCCGACACGCGTATCAATATCCGCAGCGTGCGCAAGGTGCGCGATCTGGCGGTGGTGTTATTGCTCGACCTGTCCGAGTCCACCAACGAGACCCTCGGTAATTCGGACAAACCGGTGATCCAACTGGCGCGGGAGGCAACCGCGCTGCTGTCCTGGGCCATCGACGGTGTCGGCGACCCCTTCGCCATCCACGGCTTCGCCTCCGACGGCCGGCACGACGTGCAGTACTACCGCTTCAAGGACTTTGGTGAATCGTATAACGATGACGTCAAGGCCCGGCTCTCGGGCATGCAGGGTGGCCTGTCCACGCGCATGGGTGCGGCGCTGCGGCATGCCGGGTCGTTCCTGTTCTGCCAGCCGGAACAGAAGAAACTCATTCTCCTTGTCACCGACGGCGAGCCGGCGGACATTGACGTGCGCGACCCGCAGTACTTGCGCTTTGATACCAAGAAGGCGGTGGAGGAGCTGGCCACGCGCGGGGTGCTGACGTACTGTCTTACCCTCGACCCCAAGGCTGACGACTATGTGGCACGCATCTTCGGACAGAAGAATTTTATGGTGGTCGATCACGTCAACCGCCTGCCGGAGCGGCTGCCGATGCTGTACGCAGGGTTGACTCGTTGATTGACATGGGAAATGGCGTTTTGCCTTGACGTCCGGCATTCGCTACTTCAGGCTCCACTCCGGGATATCAATATCGAGGAAATCAGGATGACACGACCCGTCTCACGCTATGCTGGCCTGACCCTGCGGTCGGTCGAAGACATCGGCCTCGTGGTGATTGGTGTGGCCACGATCGTCGCCGGTTGGCAGGAAGTTCAAATTATGCTGGCGGCCGGTAAGGTGTCCCTGGCCGATCTCCTGTTGATGTTTATCTATCTTGAAGTGCTGACCATGGTCGGTCTGTACTTCGAGTCTGGCAAGCTGCCGGTGCGTTTCCCGCTCTATATCGGCATGGTGGCGTTGGCCCGATACCTTATTCTCGATATGAAGGACATGGATGTTTGGCGTATGCTGGGTGTATCTTTCTCCATCGCTCTTCTGTCCGTCGCCGTGCTGGCCATCCGTTATGGTCATACCCGCTATCCCTATAAGGAAGATGAAACGCCGATACGCCCAGCCACTACGCGCACCAAGCGCTGAAAGAATTACTCTTTTCGCTCACGCCGTAGTCGCTTACGTGGAGCGCGCCATCGGCGAGCCAATGGCTGACAAACAATGTCGGGGGTTATCTGTGGAACTCAAGGGATCATGTCACTGCGGGGGCGTTAAATTCACCGTCCAGTCACCGCACCCGTTTCCATTCAATCTTTGTTATTGCTCGATCTGCCGCAAGACCGCGGGCGGGGGTGGGTATGCCATTAACCTGAGTGGCCAATATAAAACGCTGAAGATCAGGGGCAGCAAGAATATTTCTGTCTACCGCGCGCGCCTGCGCGACGCGACCGGCAAGATCACCCGAAGCAAGGGTCAGCGGCATTTCTGCCGACTTTGCGGCAGCGCGCTCTGGCTGTGGGACCCGCGCTGGCCGGAACTGGTGCATCCACACGCCTCGGCGGTGGATAGCGATCTCCCGATACCTCCCGAGCGCACACATCTGATGTTGGGATCCAAAGCGGATTGGGTACCGGTCTGCGCCGGTGCGCGCGATAAAAAGTTCGACCAGTACCCGGAGGAATCCATCGCGCAGTGGCATCAGCGATTGGGGCTTGAACGCTGACGTCCTCCGGCTAGTCCCGTTTGAGGAGCGCGGCCCGCCGCTTCGCAGGTTTCACCGGCAGTAGTGGACACTCGCCCTGCTCGGTGTGATGGCACAGAACGTCGCTAATGTGTTTGGGTGCCTGCTTGAGGTAATCGAGAAAGGTACGCGCCACGATGGAGAGCTGCTTGCCCGCGGGATAGGCCACATACCATTGGCGTTCGATAGGGAAGCCCTGCACATCGAGTATGGCAAGCTGCCCCATGGGTGCATCGAGGGAGAGTGTGTGTTTCGACAGCACCGACACACCCAGTCCGCCGACGATGGCCTGCTTGATGGCCTCGTTGCTGCCGAGTTCCATGCGGATATTTATCTTGATTCCCTGCTCGGCAAACAGGCGCTCCGTTGCCATGCGTGTACCCGATCCGGGCTCGCGCATCAGGAACGGTTCCTCGGCGAGACGCGCCAGCGGGATGTGCTTCGTGTCCCTGAGCGGATGGTTCGCCGGGGCCAACAACACCAGCGGGTTATCGAGGAACGCCTCGGCCACGGCGTCGAGTTCCTGCGGCGGTTGGCCGAGGATGTAGAGATCGTCCTGATTATCCCCCAGGCGTTCGAGCACGCGTTCGCGATTCGATACCTTGAGCGAGACCTGGATCCCCGGGTACTGCTGGCAAAACGGCCCGAGTAGCCGGGGTGCAAAGTATTTGGCCGTGGTCACCACCGCCAGCCGCAGCGTGCCTTGCTTCAGCCCCTTCATGTCGGCCACGGCCATTTCGAAATGCGAAAATTGCTTGAAGATCTCGCGGCTGGTCTGGTGCAGTTCGCGCCCGGCATCGGTCAGGTAGATTTTTTTCCCCACCTGCTCGAACAGCGGCAGGCCGACTGCCTCGGTGAGCTTTTTGAGCTGCATGGAGACGGTCGGTTGGGTGAGAAACAATTCCTCGGCGGCGCGCGTGAAACTGCCGAGGCGGGCGATGGCTTCAAAGACTTCTAACTGGCGGAAGGTGCTGTGGCGCATGGGGGCCTCGTCACTATGTATAGTCTTTAGTCTATCAACAATATCGAAAACATTGACTGTTATTAATGTATCTAAATCGTCAGGATGCCTCCAGCGTACTGGGATTAATCCCCTACTTTATAGGTGGGTTATGTGCTCCAGGGCGGAAATCCGCGGAAAGTGAGTGCGGGGCAGTTCAATCAACCATTTGGAGACAGCCATGGGTAAAACTGAAACGATGAAGGAAGGCAAGGAGCGCTATAAATCCGGCGTTATCCCGTATAAGAAAATGGGCTATTGGGAGCCTGACTATAAAATCAAAGAGACCGACGTACTCGCCATGTTCCGCATGACCCCGCAAGCCGGGGTGGAACCGGATGAATGTGCGGCGGCCGTGGCCGGTGAATCCTCCACCGCCACCTGGACCGTGGTATGGACAGACCGCTTGACCGCCTGCGAAATGTATCGCGCCAAGGCCTACCGCGTTGACCTGGTGCCAAACACCGGTCCCGGCACCAAGACCGAGGCCCAGTACTTTGCCTACATTGCCTATGACCTGGATTTATTCGAAGGCAATTCCATTGCCAACCTGACCGCCTCCATCATCGGTAACGTGTTTGGCATGAAGGCCGTAAAGGCATTGCGCCTGGAAGACATGCGCATCCCGGTGGCTTACCTGAAGACCTTCCAGGGTCCGGCGACCGGCGTGATCGTCGAGCGCGAGCGTATGGACAAGTTTGGCCGTCCGTTATTGGGCGCCACCACCAAGCCCAAGCTGGGCCTGTCGGGTCGTAACTACGGCCGCGTGGTGTACGAGGCACTCAAGGGCGGCCTGGATTTCATGAAAGACGACGAGAACATCAACTCGCAGCCTTTCATGCACTGGCGTGACCGCTTCCTGTACTGCATGGACGCCGTGAACAAGGCGTCTGCCGCCACCGGCGAAGTCAAAGGTCACTACATGAACGTGACCGCCGGCACCGTGGAAGAAATGATTGCACGTGCCGAATTCGCCAAGAGCCTGGGCTCGATCATCGTCATGATCGACCTGGTGATCGGCTACAGCGCCATCCAGACCATGGCCATCTGGGCGCGTAAGAACGACATGATCCTGCACCTGCACCGCGCGGGTAACTCGACCTACTCACGCCAGAAAAATCACGGCATGAGCTTCCGCGTGATCTGCAAGTGGATGCGCATGGCCGGTGTGGATCACATCCACGCGGGTACCGTCGTGGGCAAGCTGGAAGGCGACCCCTTGATGATACGCGGTTACTACGACACGCTGCTCGACACCCATACCCCGGTGCAGCTGGAAAAAGGCATCTTTTTCGAACAGGACTGGGCGTCGCTGAATAAGTGCATGCCGGTTGCCTCCGGCGGCATACACGCCGGTCAGATGCACCAGTTGCTGACGTATCTGGGCGACGACGTGGTGCTGCAATTCGGTGGCGGCACCATCGGCCACCCGGATGGCATACAAGCGGGTGCCATTGCCAACCGTACAGCGCTGGAAGTCATGGTCCAGGCGCGTAACGAAGGCCGTGACATCTGGAACGAAGGCCCGAAGATTCTGCAAGA
>JANNJF010000407.1:0-10419 GCA_031405715.1 Gammaproteobacteria bacterium
CCGTTGGCGGAGCGGACGGGCTTGATCAAGCCCCTGACGGTGTGGGTCCTGCACGCGGCGTTGAGTGAGTGCTGTATCTGGCATCGCGACGGCTTTCCACTCACCATCGCAGTGAATATTTCCGCAGCCAACCTGCAAGACCCGCTTTTCCCGGAAATCGTTGCGGCGGCCCTGGCCAAAACCGGCGCCGAGCCTGCGTGGCTGGAGCTGGAGATAACCGAAACGGCCATCATGAAGGAGCCCGCCGCTGCCATCGACGCCATTGGCAAGCTCAACCACATGGGCGTACAGCTGGCCATCGACGATTTCGGTACCGGTTATTCCTCCATGGCCTACCTGAAAAAACTGCTGGTGGCGAAGATTAAAATCGACAAATCTTTTGTCATGGACATGAATACCAATAAAAACGACGCCGTTATCGTGCGCTCACTGATCGGACTGGGTCACAACCTTGGGCTCAGCGTGGTGGCGGAAGGCGTCGAAAGCGCGGAAGTCTGGGACGAGCTCAAGGCGCTGGGATGCGACTCCGCGCAGGGTTACAGCATGAGCCGCCCGATTCCGCCGGAGAGTCTGGGCGATTGGTTGAGGCAATCGCCCTGGGGACTTAAAGGCAAGTGACATGGGCATGGCCTTGGGGTTTCATGCTTCGAATATCCGTTTTAACCGGGTAGCAGCGAGTTACTCAGTGTCCGCAACCGGTATAAACACCCCGTCGGAACCCGCCGTCACAAAACACTAACCGCGCTGAAAAAAATCACCGATAATGGGAACCATTTCCGGCCCCGCTCTGCGCCGTCCGCCGGCAACCGCCATAGTGCGGGGATTCCAGCCGGGCCACTCCCCCGTATTCATAGGAAAAGTGGCGTAAATACGCGATTTCATCCAATTGTCACGCGTGTTCATCAAACTGTCACATGACCAGGCGATCATGACGCTGCTTGCAACGAACCTACAACCTCCGTGGAGACATCGAATGAGCTATCTGAGCAATATCAAGCGCCTCGCAGCCGTGGCCACCTTCGCCAGCTTCGGCCTGTGGTCCTGCCTGGCGACGGCGGTGGACATCAATGGCGCTGGCGCGACCTTCCCCTACCCGGTCTACGCCAAGTGGGCGGATGCTTATAAGACCAAGACCGGCGTGAGCATGAACTATCAGTCCATCGGCTCCGGCGGCGGCATCAAGCAGATCACCGCCAAGACCGTGGACTTCGGCGCCTCCGACGCCCCGCTGTCCGTGGAAGAACTCAGCAAGATCGGTCTGACCCAGTTCCCCATGGTCATGGGCGGTGTGGTGCCGGTGATCAATGTCCCCGGTATCAAGGCGGGGGAGCTGAAGCTCACCGGCGCGCTGATCGCGGATATCTACCTCGGCAAGATCACCCAGTGGAACGATGGCGCCATCGCCAAGCTCAACCCGGACGTGAAATTACCCGACCAGAAAATCACCGTGGTCGGCCGGTCCGACGGCTCGGGCACCACCTTTATCTTTACCCACTACCTGGCCAAGGTCAGCGCCGAGTGGAAGGCCAAGGTGGGCAACGACAAGTCCGTCGCCTGGCCCGCGGGCGTGGGCGGCAAGGGCAACGAGGGCGTGGCCTCCTACGTGCAGCGCATCAAGGGCGCCATCGGTTACGTGGAATACGCCTACGCCCTGCAGAACAAGATGACCTACTCCCTGTTGCAGAACAAAGACGGCAAGTTCGTGAAACCCGACAGCGAATCCTTCAAGGCCGCCGCCGCCAATGCCGACTGGGCCCATACCCCAGGCTTCAACCTGATGCTCACCGACCAGCCCGGTGCCACCAGCTGGCCCATTACCGGTGCCACCTTTATCCTGCTGTACAAAAACCAGGAAAAGCCGGAAACCGCCAAAGAAGTGCTGAAATTCTTCGATTGGGCCTACCGCCAGGGTGACCAGATGGCGGAAAAACTGGACTATGTCCCGATGCCGGCCAGCGTGGTCAAGCTGGTGGAAGACACCTGGAAGCAGGAAATCAAAGACGCCAAGGGCAATCCGCTCTGGACCGATGGTATGATCCAGAAATAGAATTAGCCTCCGGTGGTCAAGATTCGGTGCAACGGGGTCCTGGTGACCCCGTTGCACTTTTAAGGTGGAAAGGGCTTGAACAACAATACTCCGAGCAGTTCGTTGCCTCGTCAGCAGTGGGCGGACAAAACCTTTTACCTGGTGACGGCGACGTTTGCCGGTCTGGTGCTGGTATTGCTGGTGGGCATCCTGATTTCCCTGTTCATCGGCGGCTGGCAGGCCCTGCAAACCTTCGGTTTCGGCTTCCTCACCACCGACGTGTGGAACCCGGTGACCGAGCAGTTCGGCGCCCTGGCCCCCATCTACGGCACCCTGGTCAGCTCCATCATCGCACTGATCATGGCCATCCCCATCAGCCTCGGCATCGCCATCTTTCTCACGGAGGTCTCACCCCATTGGCTGCGCCGCCCCATCGGCACGGCGGTGGAGCTGCTGGCGGCCGTCCCCAGCATTATCTACGGCATGTGGGGTCTGTTCGTCTTCGCCCCGGTGCTGTCGGAGTATGTGCAGCCGTGGCTGCAGGACAACCTGGGTGGCTGGCCCGTGGTGGGCGCCCTGTTTCAGGGCCCCCCCATCGGCATCGGCATGCTGCCGGCGGGTATCATCCTCGGCATCATGATCATTCCTTTTATTACGGCCATCATGCGCGACGTATTCCTGACCACGCCGAAGTTCGTCAAGGAATCCGCCTACGCCATGGGGGCCACCACCTGGGAGGTGGTGCGGCACGTGGTGCTGCCCCATACCCGCGTAGCGGTCACCGGCGGTATCTTCCTCGGTCTCGGCCGCGCCCTGGGGGAGACCATGGCCATCACCTTTGTCATCGGCAACACCCATCGTCTGCACGTCGCCCTGTTCGAGCCGGGCAATTCCATCGCCTCGACCCTGGCCAATGAATTCACCGAGGCGGTGGGCGAACTGCACACCTCGTCCCTGGTGGCCTTAGGGTTGGTGCTGTTCATGATCACCTTCGTGGTGCTGTCCCTGGCCAAACTCCTGCTAATGCGGCTGGAATTCACTTCCGGCAGCCGCCACTGAGTCCCGCACCATGAAAAAACCCATCGACTGGCGGTTCCTGCGCCGCCGCAGCGTCAACATCTTCAACCTCACCGGCTCGGTGCTGGCCACGGTCTTTGGCCTGTTCTGGCTTACCTGGATCTTATGGACCACCCTGAGTTATGGCATTTCCGCCATCGACTGGAAGCTGTTCGTGCAGAACACCCCGGCGCCGGGCAACGTCGGTGGCCTGGCGAACGCCATCGTCGGCAGCTTGATCATGGTCGGCCTGGCCACAGTGATCGGCACGCCCGTGGGCATCCTCGCCGGCACCTGGCTGGCGGAATTCGGGCGCAAGAAGGCCATCGCTTCGATTATCCGTTTTATCAACGACATCCTGCTGAGCGCGCCGTCCATCATTATGGGGCTGTTCGTCTACGAGCTGGTGGTGGTCAAGACCCGTCACTTCTCCGGGCTCGCCGGTGCCCTGGCACTGGCCATCATCCTGCTGCCGGTGGTGATCCGCACCACCGAACAGATGCTGCGCCTGGTACCCAACACCCTGCGCGAGGCGGCCCTCGCCCTGGGCGCACCGCGCTGGAAGGTGATCACCCTGATCGCCTATCGCGCCGCCCTGAGCGGCATACTCACCGGCGTGCTCCTGGGCGTGGCGCGCATCGCCGGCGAGACCGCACCGCTGCTGTTCACCGCCCTCAACAACCAGTTCTGGAGCACCGATATCGACAAGCCCATGGCCAATCTGCCGGTGGTCATCTTCCAGTTCGCCATGAGTCCGTATGAGGAATGGCACGCCCTGGCCTGGGCCGGCGCCCTGCTGATCACCGTGAGCGTACTGGCGCTCAGCATCCTCGCCCGTACCCTCCTTCGTAATGTCCGGATGGAATCCTAATCATGCCCAAGACCAATCAGACGCCGAGCAAACTCCAGGTGCGTAACCTGGAATTCTTTTATGGCAAATACAAGGCGCTGAAGAATATCAACCTGGAGATCGCCACCAACATGGTCACGGCCTTCATCGGCCCCTCCGGTTGCGGCAAATCCACCCTGCTGCGCACCTTCAACCGCATGTACGAACTCTACCCGGACCAGCGCGCGGTCGGTGAAATCGTCCTGGATGGCAAGAATGTCCTGTCGCCGCGCACCGACCTGTACCGTCTGCGCGCCCAGGTGGGCATGGTGTTTCAGAAGCCCACGCCCTTCCCCATGACGATCTACGAAAACATCGCCTTCGGCGTGCGCCTGTACGAAAAAATGCCACGCTCCGCCATGGACGACCGAGTGGAGTGGGCCCTGCGCCAAGCGGCCCTGTGGGACGAGGTCAAAGACAAACTCAAGCAAAGCGGCATGAGCCTGTCCGGCGGTCAGCAGCAACGCCTGTGTATCGCGCGCGCCATCGCGGTAAAGCCGGAGGTGCTGCTGCTGGATGAGCCGGCCTCCGCCCTCGATCCCATCTCGACCCTCAAGATCGAAGAACTGATTTATGAACTCAAACGCAATTACACGATCGTAATCGTTACCCACAACATGCAGCAGGCCGCGCGCGTTTCCGACTATACTGCCTTTATGTACCTGGGGGAGATGGTCGAGTTCGACAGCACCAACACGATCTTTACCAATCCCGCCAAGAAACAGACGGAAGACTACATCACCGGCCGATATGGGTGAGCCGGAGTTTTCGTGAATGTACTAAATGTACATTCACGCCGGCGAACGGGTGCAACTGGTTTTGTTGCACCCCGGGCTGAAAGCCGGAGTTTTCGCGAATGTACTAAATGTACATTCGCGCCGGCGAAGAAAATAATGTCCAGCCAGGGACGGCTTATTAGAATTTACGGAGAACACTATGGAACCGATTCATACGCATATATCCCGCCAGTTCAATTCGGAACTGGAAGACATCCGTTCGCGCGTCCTGCAGATGGGCGGGCTGGTGGAACAGCAGATCGAACAGGCCATTAGCGCCCTGGCCAAGGGCGATACCGGCCTCGCCGATGAGGTGGTCACCAACGACTACAAGGTCAACCAGATGGAAGTGACCATCGATGAGGAATGCAGCCAGATCCTCGCCCGCCGTCAGCCGGCCGCCGGAGACCTGCGCCTAGTGGTCGCGGTGATCAAGACCATCACCGACCTGGAGCGCATCGGCGACGAGGCGGAGAAGATCGCGCGCATGGCCGCGCGCCTCGCCACCGACGAGCGGCCGAAGAACAACTACATAGAGATCCAGGCCCTCGGCAACCACGTACGCCAGATGGTGCACGACTCCCTGGACGCCTTCGCCCGTCTCGACACCTCGGCCGCGCTGAACGTGGCGCGCGAGGACGAACTGGTGGACCGCGAATACGAAGGCGTGATGCGTCAGATGATCACCTTCATGATGGAAGACCCGCGCACCATTTCGCGCATGCTCAACGTCATCTGGGCGGCGCGCGCCCTGGAGCGCATCGGCGACCACGCGAGCAATATCTGCGAATACGTTATCTACTTGGTCAAAGGCAAAGACGTGCGCCACACCAGGCTGGAAGACATCGAAAAGGACGTGTTAGGCCAGGGCGGAGAGAGAAAGTAGATAAAAAAATACCCACCATCGCAGGATGGTGGGTATGCAAGTGGCCCGGAGAGAAGAGCGATGGCCAAATCAGTTTAAGCGCTGTATGCGCCCGTCGATGACATAGTTGAAGGGTTGCGGGAGGGCGCCGACATATTTAACTAATGCATCGAGGTCCACCGGCCCAACCACAGGGTGCGTCCCTTGGGTGAGGACGGTGAAATTATCGCCGCCCGCGGCGAGGAAACTGTTGACAGTCACGCTGTAGGAGGCGTTGGCGTCGATCGGCTGCCCGGCCGCAGTGCGGATTTCCACGATGCGGTCGCCGGCGGGCCGGGCAAAGTCCCACACATAAGTCAGACCAGACACTTTCAGGATGCGCGGATAAGGTTGGCCCAGCCACTGCTGATTGAGCAACGTCACGATCTGCGCACCACTCAGGTCCAGGCGCACCAGATCGTTATTGAACGGTTGCACGTTGAACAGGGCGCCCCATGTCACCTCACCGGCATTGATGTCGGCACGTATGCCGCCCGGATTCATAAAGGCAAAGTCGGTACCCATGGCGCTGCGTTGCGCATCGGCGATCAAATTGCCCAGGGCCGATTCACCCGAGCTGTTTTCGGTTTTGAGCACGTCCATGGCAGCGACGCCAATAACCCGGTTGACCAGCGGAGCGACCCTGGCCTCAGCCTGCATCACCAACTGTGCCACCTGCGCGTCGGGCGTCAACCCGGGACCGGCATCCGCCCAGGTGGTGACGATGGACGCGGATTTCTCCACGATATCCCGGCTGGCGGGATCGACGGCGACATCGATATCGGCGTAGGCGGTACCGGCGGAGAATGCCTGGGTGACGAGGATCTGCTTGCCCTGGCGGTTGGCCACCAGGGCGTTGGTAAATCCATGGGCATGTCCGGAGACCACGATGTCGACTTCATCATCGAGCCGCGCCACGATATCGCCGATGGCGCCAGCGAGGGTCTGCGGCGCACTGCTGGTTGGACCGGTGTAGGAGCTCCCATAAGTGCCCTGGTGGAGGGTTACGATGATCGCCCGCACCCCGCGCGCCTTGAGTTCCGGTATATAGGCATTGATGGCCTCGGCCTCATCCAGAAACCGCACCCCGGCCACACCCGAGGGCGTCACGATGGTGGGCGTCTCCTTCAGGACCGCGCCGATAAAGGCGATCGGCACACCACGTACCCGTTTAATGACGTAGGGTGGCAGCAGGGTTCGGCCGCTCGCCGCATCCACCACGTTGGCGCATATATAAGGAAAGCGCGCACCGCGGTAGTGCGCGTCGAGGAAGGGCCCTTGGGGATGGATGCCGCCATCGATCAGGCGCGACATTTCGACCACGCCTTCGTCGAACTCATGATTGCCGAGGGTGCCCACCAGGTTGCAATCCGGACGCATGCGCTGGTGATAGCGACAATCGTCGTTGGCCAGCAGGTTCAGGAAAGTGATCGAAGGCTCATCCTGCAGCAGGGCGGATACCGGCGGGCTGGCGCCGACCTGGTCCCCGGCATGCACGATGAACGCGCCCTCCTCGGACCGGTCCGCCGCTGCTTCCAGATAGGCGGCCAGTACCGGCGCGCTGCCGACCGGGCGTCCAGCTACCTTTTTTCCGCTGGATAGCTGGCCGTGGAAATCGTTGAAACCGAGAATCTTGAAGTGCACCCACGAGGCGCGGTTGCCATTGCGGGCGTCACGCCAACTGACATCGTCGGCCGCCTGTTCGCGCTGTTCGAGGGTATCCTGTTCTTGTTCATCCGCTTCGTGGCTGTGGAAGTCAACGGCACCCGCCGTTACCGGCGTCAATGCGCCGGACAGCATGACGGCCAGTGCCGCGACGGCAAGCATGTAGTTCCTGAATGACCCAATCATGTCCTGATCTCCGTGGGTAAGGGGTGCAAGTGCCATCGGCCGTAACCCGATATAGTGAACACCTTAGCCTTTCCCTGTTTCAATAAAATGACAGGCCGGTTTCGATATTTTGAACCCGCCGCCCAGGGCCCGCCGTGTCATCTCCCTGGCACGGCGGCCAACGCAGCTCGCGCTGGTGGCCCTTTACTAAAATGCCGGCGTCCTGTCCGGCAGGGTGCATCGACATGTGACGGGTGTAACGCCCACGATTTCCCTGTAGGTCTGAAGCGAGTTACCCGTCGAGTCGATCACTCCTTGTGGGCTCACTCCCTGTGGCTCTCGGCCTGCCCTGCATGGTCGCTGTCGCTCGTATCACCGTTTACCTTGAGTGGCTCATCCAGTTCGATCACGATGAACTCGTTATCGTCCGGCTGGCCGCTGCCCACATGGCGCCCGACACTAAAGGGGTAGTTGTTGTCGTTGAGCACGCCGATGTGCTTACGGTCCAGCACCACCACGTCTTCGATGGTCACAAACGGAAAGGCAAAGCGGCGCCCGATGCCGATGTCGCCGGGTTGGCCCGGTTCGGAGATGCGCTGCGGATCTTTAATGTTCAAAAGATCGACGGCCACTTCCTTGGCGACCGGTTGGCCATCGCCCCTGAGGGTGACGTCGTAGATCGTCTTGAAGCCGTTGAGATCCCCCTGGCTGCCGTCGCGCTCGATCACCAAACCGTGCTTCCCGTCGACCATGACGAAATCGCCGATGGCTGTTCCGCGCTGGTCGAGGGGATATTCATACTGTTTCCCCGTGTAACGCCTGCCCGCCAGGTCGAACTCGTGGATCAGCAGTGTATTGGTGAGCGTGCCGACCAGGGGTTTTTCCAACAGCGGCAGCAGTGAGCGCCCATCCGCGGTCAGGGCCATGCCCTCAAATCCACCACTGGCCCGGGCGCGGAACGGGTGCGTCAGCACGGTCGAGCGGTACGGCCAGCGGAGTCCGGCCATCCACGGCGTGTTGGCGCCGTTCTCGTCCTGCATGTTGGTGCCGTCGTCGCTGTCCGGGCTGTTGTAGAGGGGGAAATCGCCGAACAGGTACACGGTGCGTATCTGTGGGAACTTCTCCTGCACGTACAGCAACGTACGGAAGTCGAAGCTTTGCACGTCGGCGCGTTCGGCCATGCCATTGGTGGCGATCAGGCCCGCGAGTTTATCCGCCATGGTGACAAAGTCGACGGTACGGTCCTTGTAGACTACGCCGTGCGCGTCGCGGTCGCTGCGCGGGTTGATTTTTGTCTCGATGTTGAAACGCACCCGTGCGGCGTTGCGCCAGCGGCGCGCGGCGTCCGCATGGCTGCTGCCGGCGCCGGACCGGTAGTAGTCGACATAAAAATCGGCGAAATCGAACAACTGCTGGACCGTCGGCATGACGTACGGGTCCATGAGCCCGCGGCTCGCGGCATAGGCCACCGCCACCGGCGACAGGGCACGGTCGTTAAGCTGGGACGGGCCACGGAACGTCATATCGCAGATGAACGTGGACTGGATCTCGCCGACGCTGAAATCCTTGATAAGCACTTGATGATCGAGGGTGTACGGCGCGCCATCGGCGCGGCGGCATTTACCGGCCTCGATGTACGGATCGTGGCTGATCGTCGGTACGCCATCGCGGCTGGTCCCGCTGTCGGTCTCGAGGGTGGCCATGAGGTTGTCCAGACCCGCCTCCATCGACGGCAGGGTATTTTCCGGGCGCAGGTTACGTCCACCGCGGTGCGCCTGGGCATCGAACTTTTTGCCATCGATGAGGCCATCGGCGTCCAGATAGTCACCGGGTAGGCCGTCGCCATTGGCGTCGAATTCCCGCACCGCTTGCAACAGCAGGTCCGGCCGGTCGGAGATGATGCCGTTGATGCCCAGCCCCATTAATTCCAGCATGCGTGGTTTGTCGTTGACCGTCCAGGCCACTATCGGATAGCCGGCTTTCTGGATGGACTGCATATCGAAGATATCACTCGCCGCGGTTGTCAGACCCGGTTGCGGGGTGTTGTCGCGCGCGTAGTGGCCTACCGTCGGGTTATTATCCTTGAGCATCACGTGGTACGGTGAAAACACCGGGGTATGCACCACGTTGTGGGCGCGCGCATGGGCGCGCACCGCGTTCATGATGCGCACCGCGCTCGCTTCCTCGTTGTAGGGATTCTGCGGCGAACGCACCTCCCCGCCGTTGGCGAAATCGGGCAGCGGTATCGGCGCCTCCAATACCCGGCCGCGGGCGTCCGTATGGACCAGGAAGGGACCGAATTCGTCACCGAACCACAGCGTGCCGTCGGGCGCACGCTGCATGGATTCTATATCCAGGTCGGCGCCGGTCAGGATGCGGTCATGGGTAAAATCATTGGTAATGGCGTAGGGGATGCGACGATCCGGGTCGTTCAGTTCGAAAAATCCTTGCACGGCGATGTGACCGCTGCCGGAGCGCTCGGTTTTGAAATCCGGGCGCACGGTGTACACGCGCAGATTGAAATCGGCGGAGTTTTCCAGGGTGCCGAAACCGTTGTCCGACATGAGCATAAAACTGCCGTCGTTGTTATTCAGCACAGCGGAAAAGCCCTGCACCGGCTGCTTATTGCTGAACGGCACCTCCTGCCCGTTGATCGGACCGGGGGCGATCTGTCTGCCCGAGGTCGGACCCTGCGCGAAGGTCGCGGCCGGCAACAGGGCCCGTGCCGCCAACTTGTTGTCGGCGTTTGCCGTCGTGGAGCCGGTGGCCACGGAAAGCCCGATAGCCAGGGTGAGCACTGATTGATTAAATGCACTCTTATTCCTGCGCAGCTGCATTTTGTTTCTCCGTAAACGAGTGAAATGATATTGATTTGCCCGGTTTCCCGTTTCGTTGTCCTAAACCAAGCGCCCTAGGGCACCTCTGAACAAGTCCCCTC
>JANNJF010000408.1:0-11461 GCA_031405715.1 Gammaproteobacteria bacterium
GGCCAAGGACTGGGTGGCACCGGGCTGGTCGTCGAAAATTTCCAGACTAAAGGTGGCGATACGTAGCGCTATAGCCATGCGAAATCCCTCGCGTCGATGGTAGAAAAAATATATTGCGCACCCTGCTGGCTGATCGATCGGCGCAGGCCTGGGCTGATTCTGGCCGCCTTCCCCTAGCGGGCTAATTCCGCCAGCACTTTTTCATATTCGGCCAAAGCCGTTTGCGCCTGGGCACGCTCCTCCGCGGTCAGTGCCGTATAACCCCGCAGCCAAGGCCAGCCATAACCCCAACGAAAACGCGTTGGCCAATACGGCGACCCGCCGGCACGCACTCCCGCCAGCATGAGCTTGGCGATCTGCGGCTGACCCACGGCAGCGACACACTGCTGCAGGGCAGCATCCGCCTGTGAACGCTCCTTATAAGTGCCGCCCTGCCAATAGGCCTTATCGTGATGGATACAGCAGGCCAGCCATAAGCCCTTGTGCTGCGACGGTCCATCGGGGAATTCACTGCAGCCGTCGCTGGTAAAGGGCGCGATGACAGCCCCTGAGGCGCAGGCCGTGGTGGTCAGGAGGGCAAGCATCAACAAGTAATGTGGGGGCAGTCTGGTCACGGATGGCACGCCGTAGTCTTGACGGGGGAAACAAACGCTTGAGCTGCGGCTATCCTAACCAATTGCACTGCGTGCGTCAGCTAATGTCTAGTGCCCTACCTAAGAGCCATATTAAATGGCTAGCGCCCTGCCTAAGATCTGTATTACCAGCGTGTTATCACCAGGAGGGGGAATTCGGTCGGATCACGACGATGGTTTTTCCAGCGGTGTGCGCAGGTACAAGGCTTCAACTTCCAGTCGCGCCCAGGGGGTCTTGCGCAGGAATTGTAAACTGGATTTGATACTGGGATAGTTATTAAAGCAGCGGATATTGACCAGCTTGCCCATGCGCTCCCAGCCGTAGTGGGCGACCAGACGGGTGAGCATCACTTCCAGTGTAACGCCGTGCAGAGGGTTGTTGGGCTGTTTGTCGTTCATGGTTCTGTCTGCTGGTGGGTGGGAGGGTGGAGTGCGAGAGCCTGCCGCCGCACTCCACATCAACCTTGGACGACTATTGTTGTTGTTCCAGCGGCTGCGTTTGCATCTGTGCCTGCTTGGCCTTCTGCACGTAACCCTGATACGCCGGTATGGCGATGGCGGCGATGATACCGATTATCATCACAGGCATCAGCCAGGCCAGCGCGATGACACCCATGGTATTCGGCGGCGGCGGATTACCGTACTGGTTAGCGTCCGTGGACCCCGGCGCGAACATGACATAGAGCCCGAACACAAGATTCACCAGCGGAATCAGCATGAGCAGACAGAGCCAGCCGGATTTGTCCAGGTCATGCAAGCGCTGTATCACAAAGAGCGAGATGACCACGGTCATACCGATGACGCCGATGCCATACAGTGTAATCGCCAGTACCTGGCCACCGACGAAGTTGGCCATTGCGACAAGGATGCCGAGCACAATCATGCTCAGCATGTAAAAGCCCATGGACCAGGCCAGATAGCGCAGCCGGCCGATACGGCCATTGGCGGAAAGCATTTTCAGCTCGCCGACCTCATGGGCCATGTCCGCCACCGTCGACTTCGGCGGGGTGTAGGGGGTGTTTGTACTCATGCACTGTACCTCATTATGTGGGGTGTCTTGGGTTATACAAAGCACGCTATTGTTGTGCGCTAATAGTATAGACGGTCACTCGCGCCTTGCAGTCCCCGGTCTCGCGGATTTACAGTTTACCGCTGACCTTAATATCCAGATAGTGATTGACCAGGGAGACGGACAGATCCTGCGGAATCACGTCGACGCACAACACCCCGCTGGACTTGAGCCCGTCCACCGCCTGTTGCCGTTGCTGCAGGTAATCGCGGGTGGCGGCGTGCCGCAGTGCCTGATCGAAATCCGTGACGGACTTCTCCAGCTCCACATCCAGCGCCTGTTCGCGCATGCTGGCCACCAGCACCAGGTGCTTCTGGCGCAACAGGCTGATGGCCGGCAGCAGATCGGCATTGTCCTCGTCGCGTAGATTGGTAATCAGCACCACCAGTGCGCGCTTTTTTTGGCGTAACAACAGGCGCGTCGCGGCGGTGGCATAGTCCGGCGCCTGGGAGGTCGGCTGGATGTCGTACAGGGTGTTAAACAAATGATTGATACGGCGGATGCCCTTGACGGGATGCAGCCAACGCTCGTCGCCGCTGAAGCTGCCGAAGCCGACGGCATCGCCCTGGCGCAGGGCGACATAGGCCACGAGCAGTACCGCATTCAGGCTGTGATCGAAATGCGATAACGCCCCGTCCCGCGCCAGCATGCGGTGTCCGCAATCCAGGAGAAAAACAATATCCTGGCCGCGCTCCTCCTGGTATTCCCGCGAAATCAGTTTGCGCAAACGGGCACTGGCCTTCCAATCCACCTGGCGTAAGGCATCGCCCTGGCGGAATTCCCGCAGCTGATGAAAATTCTGCCCCTCGCCGCGCTTGCGTTGTTTGTGGATGCCCATCTGGCTCAGGCGGTTGTCCGCCGCCAGCAGGGTGTATTTGGCGACCGCCGCGAAATTCGGATAAACCCGGATGGATTCGGACAATGGCAGGTACCGATTGCGCTGCCACAGACCCAAGGGGGAGCGCACGCGCAGCTGCAGGCCCGCGAACTGCATCGCGCCACGCTCCACCGGACGTACACGATAGACGACCTCCACAAACTGACCCGGCGGTAGGGCGACGGTCTGCGGCAGACCGCTCACCTGCATCGCCAAGGGATGGAGATCGTACACCGAGACCATCGAGGTATGCGCGCCACCGTGGCGCAGCCGCAGACTCACCGTCGCGCTCACCCCCAGGGCCAGGGAAGCAGGCAGGTGCCGCTGCGCCTCGGGTGCGGGCCGGCGCCACGCCATGCTGCCATCCACCAGCGCCATGGCCGCGATCAGCGCCAGCACCCCCCACCATAGCGGTGCGACCGCCGTATAAAACGCCGGCGCCCGGCCGGCGACGGCGAGCAGGGCTATCAGTAGCAGCAGGCGGGATGTAGGAATCATTGGAGGATCATCACGGGTTCATCGACGCGGTGCATCCACTTTATCCAAGAGCGCACGCAGGACCTGGTCGGCATCGTGCCCCTCCAGCTCCAACTCGGGCGACAAAATAATACGATGCCGCAACGCCGGCAACGCCACGGCCTTAACGTCGTCGGGCGAGACAAAATCCCGTCCAGCCAACAGCGCCGCGGCACGCGCCGCGCGGATCAGGGAGATACCACCGCGCGGTCCCGCGCCGACCCCGATGCCGCTCCAGGCACGCGTGGCGCGCACGATGCGCACCGCATAATCGTTGACCTGCCGATCCACCTGCAGACTGGCCGCGATGCGTTGCATGCTGGAGATGTTTTCCGGTTTGGCGATGGTCGCCACCTGGGTCACGTCCAGTCCATCCCCCACGCGCCCGCCCGTCACCTGCGCCACCAACGCCTGCTCCTCGGCCTCGCTCGGGTATTCGATGAGTATCTTCAGCAGGAAGCGGTCGAGCTGTGCCTCCGGCAGGGGATAGGTGCCTTCCTGCTCCAGGGGGTTTTGTGTCGCCAGGGTCATGAAGGGCCGCGGCACTTCCAGGGCCTTGCCTTCCAGGGTCACCTGGTACTCCTGCATCACCTCGAGCAAGGCCGACTGGGTCTTGGCCGGGGCACGGTTGATTTCGTCCGCCAGCAGCAGGTTGGTGAAGATGGGGCCTTTGCGCAGAGTGAACTGGGAATTCTTCATGTCGTAGATGACATGGCCGGTCACATCCGTCGGCATTAAATCCGGCGTAAATTGGATGCGGCTGAAATGACCATCGAAGCAACGCGCCAGGGCCCGCACCAGCAGGGTCTTGCCCAGACCCGGCACACCCTCGATCAACACGTGGCCGGCGGCGAACAGGCTGATCAACACCTGGTCGATCACCGTCTTCTGGCCGATCATCACTTTGGAGATTTCCGCATGCAGCCGGGTCGCAAGCCGGTGTGCCTGACTCAGTTGTTCCTCCGTCGGCTGGAGAGAGGGAACGGCGGTGTTGCTGGGCAGAGCGTCATTGGGGTTCATAGTTTTTTCCTGATGGTTTCTAGCTGACGAATGACTTGAAAGAAATCCTGATGTCGGTGGGTCATAGCACCGTGCAACAAAGCACGCAGTTCCTCTGCATCCCACCCGCTCAAGGACGCAAGATGCCCGATCTTTTCCGCGTTCGACATACCTACCCAGGCCGGATGGCGGCGCGCGGCGGTCGCCGCCAATTCAGCGCGCACCGACTCGAGCAGCCGCTCCTGTTTCCGATGTTGCCAGAGGAAACGGCCCGCTGCCTCGATGTGTTCCAGGATGCGGCGGCGCGCCGGCGGCGCCTGCGTCATCAGCGGACCGAAGCGCACGCTGCGCGACCAGAGCCAGAGCAACAGGAACAGGCAGGCGGCCGTGACTGTCTCCATGGCGTGCTGCCACAACCACAACCAGATGGGCGGCATGTCGTTGTCCGTTACTAACCATACCTTGCCGGCGCCCTTGACCAGCGTCCAGAGCAGCAGGGCATGATCGAGGTTGCCGATGCTGCGGTATTGAAAGATGTGAAGATCGGTCAGCACGACGACGCGTCCCCGGCCCAGGGCACGGCTCACCAGTGCCACCCCGCCCGCATGCCGTGCCACGGTATCGCTACTTTTTGCCCCGGTCAGTACCGCGTATTGGCTGAAGTCGGCCTTCAGCACATGGCCGGCGGCTGGCAGATGCACCTCGGTATAGTCATCGTAGGTATCGTTGGCATCGCCATCTCCCGTGGCCTCGTCTTCCATCGCCCCATCGCCATCTCCCGTGGCCTCGTTTTCCATCGCCCCATCGGCATCGTCGGCCTCGACCTCTGTGTCATCATTGCCTGCATCACTGGAGCGCGCGAGACCAAGACCCAGCGCCGTCAACAGCGGATCACGCGGCGCTGACAGATCGCGCATAGCCCCTTTGATTCTAGCGGGCAGGCGCGGCACGGTAACGATCAGGCGACCCCCGTGCCTTACCCACTGCAGCAGCGCCTCGGTGCGCGCCTGCCCCAGGGTCTGGCGATCGCTGGTAATGATCAATACGTCGTTCGCCGCCGGATCGGTCTGCATGCGCCGGGCGTCCTCCAGGCGTTCGACCTCGACGCCCATGTGGGTCAAAAAGCGCTGTGCCGCCAGCAACGGATTGCGCTTGGCCTCACCTTGCAGGCCGACGGGAAATTTTATCTCGCGCTTTTCCACATGCTGAGCGATCCAGTATCCCAGGGCCGCAAGCAGCCCCAGGATGACAAACGACAGGATGCCGGCCCGCCGGCTCATGTCGATGACGGCCGGGGGAAATGCAGCGGCCAGTCGCTAAACAGCTGTCGCACCCCGCCCTCGTCCGGGTGCCGGTGGGCATAGGCCACCGTTTTCCACGCCAGCGCGAGACGCGACAAATACTCGACGCGCGCCGGCTCGAGGTGGGCGTCGCGTGCGCACGTCTCGATATCGGATTCCGTCATAGCGTCATTCAGCGCCAGCGCATCGTGATTCACCAGGTGGCTCAGGCTGCCGCGGTACAGCAGACCCAGTGATTCGCGCTGACGGCCCTGGGTCCACAGTCCGTGCGCCGTCTCCGCCAGATTGGCCGGCAAGGATTCGGGTTGAATGTCCATGCCAAACAGCGCAGTGGGCGGCGCCTTATCAGGGCGCTTTTTACCCTCGCCCACCGCCAACCATCGCCCCCGGTTGAGCACCAGATAAAGCAGCACGAGGATGACCAGCACGACCAGGGCCAGCTTGAACCCGCCCGCCACCAGCCTTTGCAACGCGGCAAAGGGCGAGGCGTCCGCATCGGCCTTCGGTTTCTTGAAGTCCCAATCCGGTCGCCAGTCTTTCGGCACCCAGGTGGTCAGGCGTTTGTCGGTGGAGAAGTCCTCGTGCGCGAGAATTTGCGTGATGACCGTGCGGGACTCGGCCGGCGACGGATCGGCATGCAGCGTCGCCTGCGCCGGATCCACCGGGCTGAAGGACAGCAGCAACCCCAGCAACACGGCGGCGGCGCTCGCACCCAAGCCACTCAGGCGTTGCGCCAGCCGCCGGAAACGGATTTCAATATCCCACGCCTCCAGCTGGGTGCGGCGTTGGATGTAGAGCATAAAACCCGCCGCCACATAGAACGGTTCGATCAGCAAGACGGCAAGAAGATACAGGCTGTTGGATACCAGCTCCATCCAGTAAGGCGGTGCGCTGGAGAAAAACGGCGCCATGGCGCTCAGCTCGGTGTCCTGGGGGAGAAATATATAAATCAGTCCATACAAACTGAGCAGTATGGCCGCCTCGAGGTGGACACAGACGATCAACAGCCACACGGATTGCCCGGAGGAACCACCCTTCAATACGCGCGCGCGGGCGCGCCGCGCAACGCCCTTCAGTCCTTCCAGCTGCCACACCGGCAGGAGAAAACTGCGGCGCATGGACAGGCGAAAAATACTCAGCTGTGTGAGCAGGCCGTTTTTCAGAATAGTAGGCAGGCTGTTGAGGGTTTCCCGGGTACTGGGGGTCTGGCCGAACAGTGCACGACTGAGTACGTGCAGCAATACGCGGTCGTACAGGGGTTTCAGCCACCACACGATCAACATCGCCAGCCACATGTGTTGGCTGAGCAGGACGTTCAGCAGCACGAACAAGGGCAGGACGATCGCACACCACGGGCCATAAAGCGAGCGCCAATGGGTCTGTACCAGGCGCAACCCGAGGTCCATGGCTTCGCTGTTGCTACGGGGGCGAACGGCGATGGTGATATTATCGAGCTGCACGCCGCCCCCCGAAAATAAAATAGCCGATCACTACAACCCACATGACGATACCGACGACGTACTTCACCTCGGGCGACACAGAGCGCACAGGCGACCAGAACGCCTCGACCATCGCCGCCAGGATAAACATGCCGGCCGTGCCGTACATCAACAGCATTGCCTTTTTCGATTCGTCGCGCAGGGCGCGCAAGCGTGTGCGCCGACCCGGCGCCACCAGCGCCATGCCGAGCTTGAACCCAGCGGCGCCGGACAGCACGATGGCATTGAGTTCCAGTGCGCTGTGACCGGCGACAAAACCCCAGAAGGTCTGGATATATCCGAGATGTGTCATGTGCCCGGCGGCGGCGCCGATCTGCACACCGTTGAACAGCAGGGTGACGATGGTGCCCAGGCCGAAAAATAAACCGCTGGCGAAGGTGCGAAAACCGATACCGGTATTATTGCTGACGTAAAATCCGAACATCAACAAATCGCTGTCGGCCTCGCGACCTGCCTTGCGCCCGAGGCTATCGAGATTCGCGGGGTCATACATGTATTCGAACTGGCGCAACTGGTCGCCGTCCATCACGGTGTAAACCATATCCGGATCGATCAGGATCGCGCCCACCACCGCCAGCATGGCGAGATAGAACAAGGCCGCGCTGGTCAGCACCGAGCGCCATTCCGAGCGTACGTGCACAGGGAAGTCCTGCAAGATATAACGCACCACGTCCTGCCACAGGTTGCGCCGCGCGCCGTACAAACGCGCATGGCTCTGGATGACGATTTTATTCAGGCGGTTGATGAGGGTAAAGCTATACAGGCGCGAACGCGCCAGCGCCAGGTGCTGGCAGCACTTACGATAGAGGCCGGCGAATTCCTCGACCGAGGCTTTTTCCGCGCTGTTGGGCGCCGACTTTTTTCCCTGGGCGATCCAGCCTTCCAGGCGGCGCCATTCCGCTTCGTGCTGGGCGGTGAATTGTTCCTGATTCACGCCGCCGCCTTGCGCGAGCCCATAAGCCATTTGGCCATGCCGCACAGCCTTTCCACCGGATGCACCGCCCCCTCCACCAGCGGACCACTGAGCCCTGCCAACTCCTCGCTGCGTTCCGCGGTCAACGATGCGCTGCGTTCCGCGAAGGCGATGATCGCCTGCTGTTCTTCCAGCGTCAGGGGAAACGGCGGGCGCACTGCTCCACCCTTGGGCAGTTCGTGGGTGGTCAAGCGGGTTTCCTGATAGACCACCAGGGTGCCCGCCGCGAGGTCACCCAGGCGCTTGAAGTCGCGATTGAGCAAGATGCTGATGATGCCGAAACCGTACATGACCGGCAGAAAATCCGCCACCCGCAGCAGATTGCGGATCAAGGAACCGCTCCAGCGCACGGGGGTACCGTCATCGTTGATGACGGCCATGGCATAGGCGCGCTTGCCGGGCGTCTGGCCGCCGCGCAATACCTCGAATAATACCGGGTAGAACCACTCTATAATAAAGGTCGCCAACAGGAACATGCCGAGCCCGGTTTTACCGAAGCGCAGCACCAGCGCCAGGGCCACGTAGATGCCGCTGCGTATCAAGGCGTCGATCAGCCAGGCAAGGGCCCGTGGCACCAGTCCGGCCACGGGCAGATGCAGGTCGATGCCTTCCGGGGTTTGCACTTCGCGCAGGGTGTCGAGCATTCGGATTAAACTGCCAGTTAGGTCATTGCCGGTTTGGGCAAGGCCCTCAGCGTTGGCCTTAAAGTGTAGCATCCCCGCCTGAAGTGTAGCACCGCGTAGCCCTGCCCCAGACGGCCTGGTGCAACTTGCCACTGGGGACAGACACACGTTGCCCTGTCTGACCGCGCCCCCGCCTGTGCCGCCGGTTCGGCATAACCCATCTACCCCCCGCAACACCCCTTTTGCCACTGTCGGCGTATTATGGAATCATTGTCGAGGGCGGTCGCAGCCACTCGGCGCCACGCCGCGTGCGGTGTGCACAGCCCCTGCCATCCGTCCCCACAGAAAGATCGGCAGGCGGGAATTCGTCGATGCGCCCCCAGCCCGCGGTTACACTACTCCGGTCTGCCATCACACCGGCACCGATGCACCCGTGCTACGGGTGTGATGGAAGGAACGCGGCGCCCAGTGGGATTACTATTATTGATACAGGAAGCAGAACCATGGCCAACTCATTCAAAGACCAACTCCTTAAGGCCGGCCTGTTGGACCGTGGCCGGGTCAACCAGGAAAAGCGCGAAAAACCGAAGAACAGCATTCAACATCGACGCAAGGCCTCTCCCACGGAGCAGGCCCCCGGCGCCACAGCGGAGCGGGCACAGTCCGCCGAACGCGATCGTCAGTTGAATCTTGAACGCAAACAGGCCGCGGATAAAAAAGCGCTGGCGGCGCAACTAAAGCAATTGATCGATGCCAACCGCCTGCCGCGCAACGATGGGGACGTGGCCTATAATTTTACCGACAACAACAAGATACAAAGATTGTTCGTCACCGCCGCCATGCATAAGCAGATTAGCGGCGGCAGCCTGGCGATCGTCAAACACGACGCTCAGTATGATGTCGTGCCCGCGGCGATCGCCGACAAACTGCGCGAGCGGGATGCGGCGTCGGTGGTTTTATATGTGGACCCACGGCAAAGCGCCACTGGCCGGGACGACGAGGCGGAGCATCCGGTTCCGGACGACCTGATTTGGTAGGACCTGTTTGGCAAGTAAGCGGAGTGCGGGGGCAAGCCCCCGCACTCAAAAAACTAATAACCGCATGCCGACGCCATCGACAAGTTTCTTGTCAGGCCTTCGCCTTGAGTATGTCGCGAATCTCGGTCAACAATATTTCTTCCTTGGTCGGCTTGGCGGGCACGGTGGGTGCCGCCTCTTCCTTCTTCTTCATACGACTGATCAGCTTCACCACCACAAAGATGGCGGCTGCAACAATGACAAAGTCCACCACCGTGTTGATGAATAAACCGTAATTCAACGTCGCCGCGCCCGCCTGCTTGGCAGCAGCCAGCGTGGGATAAGAAACGCTGCTTAGGTTTACGAACAGTTCGCTGAAATCCACATTACCCATGAGCATACCGATGGGCGGCATCAGCACATCCGTCACCAGCGAGCTGACGATCTTGCCGAAGGCCGCACCGATGACAATACCGACGGCCAGATCGACCACGTTACCGCGCAAAATAAACTTCTTGAATTCTTCGAGCATGGTTTCTCTCCATTTGTTGTTACAGGCAACATGCCTGCGGTTAATATTGCGCCTTGCACAGCCAGCGCGCTCCGTGAGTTCCCTAGCAGGCCGATGCCCTGTTCCAGCATGCCGCCGGTGGGCAGCGAGCCGTTCGGTGTCAGCTTGTCGATCACGTCGGGCAGCATTTTCGCCAGCTGCGTCATGACATCGCCCGGGGCAATCCCGGCCTTCGCCGCGAGTTGCTGTACCTGCTGTGCACCCAAGACCTGTTCGATTTGCGCGGGTGACACCGGAAGATTCTCCCCGGTGGCGATCCATGACGATATGATATTACTCATACCGTTGTCCTTGAATTTTTGCGCCAGTCCGGCCAATCCACCAAGATTATTGCCGCTCACCAACTCCAACACATGCCCCATGAGCGGGCCTTGGCCGGCATTACCGCCCAAGTCCTTCACGGCACCTAGTACACCATCAAGTAAACTCATACCCACCTCCTTTGGTTGGTTCAGTTGCTGACTGCCTTCAGTAAGCGACCAGTTCCGCCCTACACTATGCAGTTAACGCACGACCTGTTGTTGGGTTTTGATTTCCAGTTGCACACGGCGATTCTGCGCCCGACTCGCGGCGGTGGCATTGCTGGCGATCGGCTGGGCATCCCCTGCACCCACTGTGCTGATGACTTTCTCATCAATACCATTCTGTACCAGGTTGGTCTTGACGGCCGCTGCACGCTGTTCGGAGAGTTTCTGGTTATAGGCGGCAGCACCTTGGCTATCCGTGTGGCCCGTCACTTTTATCGACTCGATGTTCTGATGAGACTTCAACTTCGCAACCAATTCGTCCAGCTCCGCCCGGCCAGCCGGCTTGAGCTCCGCCTTGCCGGAATCGAAGAGTGCTCCGGCCTTCAGCGTTACACTTTCCAAGACGGGTTCGGGTATGGGCGTTGGCAGAACCGGTGCCGGGACAACGGCGACGGGTGTTGGCGTAGTTTCCGGCACAGCCGCGGCCTTCTTGGGCGCCATGCCATGCTCGCACTCGGAGAGGGCCAGGTCCTTGGTCCAGGCGTTGGTGCGCACGCATTCTCCGCGGCCATCCGTCACGAGGTGTCCGCTAGCGTCGCCGACATAGCCGGCATTGGCCTTGCCGCCGACGTGGGCAAAGGACAACTGTGACAACAGGGCAGCGGCTCCTGCCAGAGCGAGCGGAATGATTTTGTTAGCCATCTGATTTTTCTCCTCGGTATTTTGAAATATGTCGTTCACCAGACCTATGTCCAGTGGGGTATGCACATGCATTATCACACAGCGGTATTTTCCACCATTTCTGCGGCAAATAGTACGCTCGACACAACCTGACACAACTTTGGCGCGGCATGCGCCTTGGTCCATGCGCTGCGCCTACACACCGTAAGGCGGCTTGGTGTTTTTCTAACGGCGGCC
>JANNJF010000409.1:0-2061 GCA_031405715.1 Gammaproteobacteria bacterium
TGGTTTCAGCGATGACCCGGCCATAGGCGTCATAGGTCTTGATGAAGCGGTTGCCGTCTCGGAAAGGTGTGTTGAGTCAGGCGAACTGTTAAGTGGAAACCCGTCTCACGTCGATATATTCCGGTGACACAACATCGGCCAACCAGACAAGCTCATTGCCTCGGTAAAACACAACACCCTGCTCGTGAGCGTCTCTCGCTCGGATCGCTAAGATAACGGGCTGCTTAGCTTTACGTTTGCCAACCTGCTCGGCGGTTTTGGTATCTGCCGAAAGGTGGATGTATTGGCGGCCCATCGGATGCAACCCTTCCACCTTGATGATGGCGGCAGTGTCAGGCGCGGTGCCGTGATACAGCACGTCAGGCGGCTCGGTGGCTTGCTTTAATAATTTTCCGGGGATCGAGTGGCCGTAGAGGGCGTGGATTTTTCCCTCTCGCAGTTCGTGACGTTTCTTATCCGAGCGCCCGATCATTTCGGCGAGATCAGCCTCAGTGAGGGAAGCCCACTCGGACTTTTCGATACGTAGTGCATCGAGCAATTCTTCGACCGGCACCCAGCCTTCGTCATCGAGTTCCAACTCGTAAAGCCAGGGTTCGTGGCGGAGGGCGTGTGAAACAAACTTACTCAACCGCAGCATGAAAGACTCATCCAAAACCATTACAAACCCCACTCTTTCGCATCCGCCTTCGCCGTATCTAACCACTGCTCAAAATCTTCAAACTCGCTCCGCATCTCCCATCCTGATGAGGCAAAATCGTGAATAATGACGACGCTCGGCTTCTCCGCTTGTTTTTGAACATCGAAGCATGCTACATCATCACAATCCATTCGCCTTGCAAAAGGTATTAAATTACGTTCCGGGTAACGTTGCCGCAGTCCCGTTAACCTCACCTCAAGCCATTTACTAAGCAATATCTGCCATGGTCCGAAGTCAATATTCTTATGGCGAACAAGATTCAGCAGCGGCTCCGGGTACTTGAACCAACTAGGCAGTTGGTCACTACTCAGCAACTCTTCCGTTGTCTCAATATATGGATAAGTTTGTCTGAACAGCCCCTTTTGGTCGCGTGCTTCCAGATTACTCTTGCTCATCTTCCTCGGCCTTAAACTCGGCTGCTTCGATCTCGGTCTTCTGTAACCATTCCGCGAAGCTACTTGCTTCGCCTCTATGCTCCCAACCGGGTGAACAGAACGAATGGATGTAGAGTACCTTTGGGTTGCCCGATGTATCAGAGCCATCAAAGCAAGCGACATCATCAGAGCTGCCATGCTTTGCGAATGGTACAAGCGTGCGTGAAGGAAACTGCTTGCGCAACGTATCTGCCCAGTAAATCGCTGAATCCTTATGCGGCGCGAGCCACCACCAGGGTTCGATACCCGGCAACCCCTTCTCCAGTAAATCCAGATAGGGCTGCGGAAATTTGAAGTCACTCGGTGGAGGGTAGTCTTCAAATAGGTATTTTTCGATGCTCATTACTTTGGCCTCCCGGTCACACGTGGCAATGAGCCTGCTCCGTAAGGATACTTCACCCCGAATCCACCAGTCTGGCTATTGATGCGAGTCGTGACGGCATCACCCCATGTGGAGGGAATTTGACTGCCTTTGGTAAATCGTCCAATTTCATTTGCTGTAAGCCGCGAGTCAAAAGCTCGGACGTTGGCTTGCACATCAATGCCCGCTTCTCGCGCAGCCCTGATGCGAGTGTTATCAATACTGGTCAAGCGACCATCCGGCATGCGAACCACATCGACAGGATCGCCCTTCCAACCGTTTGTTCTCATGCTCGTAACAAGCCGTCAGGCACGCCGACTGCCTCCGCCAGCAACGTATAACCATTCAGGCTGGTCTTGGTCAGGTTGGTTGCGGCGTTGAATGCTTCTGGCCCGATCGAGCAACTCTTCGACCGGCACCCAGCCTTCGTCATCGAGTTCTAGCTCGTAGAGCCAAGGCTCGTGACGGCGTCGAGCGATAGCGCGCGGCACGCGGTTTTCGCGGCAGCGGTGGCGCTGCGCGGCTGCCGGCTGATCGCGGCCATCTCGCCGAAGATCTCGCCCGCCTTG
>JANNJF010000410.1:0-4799 GCA_031405715.1 Gammaproteobacteria bacterium
GCTGTGAGCGCGCGCCTGCTCGACTACCACGATGTTGAGCCGTCCACGTTTTACGTCACGCTCGACCAGGATCTGGCGGTGGCGCGCAATTTCTTCGTTGACCTGCACGTGCATTCCGAGGACACGATCGGCACCAACGACACCACCTACAACCTCACCTACGGACGCGACGTGACCGGCCTCGATGTGCTGGCTTTCGCCCACAACGACTTCAACATCACCACCGAGCGCTGGAAGAAGACCGTCGAGCTCATGCGCGAGATCACCCGGGACGGCAGCTTCGTCGCTTATCCGGGTACCGAGTGGTGCGGTAGTTCGTGCGCCGGCGGCGACCACAATGTGGTGTTCCTGCACGACGGCGAACCCGAGTTTCCGTTTCTCAAGACCGGCGAACACGTGCGCTCCGTCGACTGGAACGAGGAGACCAAAGGGGGGCAGGTGGAACCGGGCGCCTGGCCCCTCGAGGAACTGTGGGCCGCCTACGCCAAGGACCCGGAGGGCCACCTGCTGATACCGCACGTGGGCGGGCGACGCTGCATTCTCGACTGGCACCATCCGAAACTCGAACGACTCATCGAAATCGGTTCGAGCAGGGGGCATTTTGGCTGGATCTATCAGGAGGCCATGGAACGTGGTTATAAAATCGGCGCCTCCATGGCCGGCGATGAACACCGCGGCCGCTGCGGCGGCGGTGTGCCGGGCACAGCGGTATTCGGCACCAAGGGCGGCATGTCCGGCGTGATCGCGCCAGCGCTCACCCGCAAGGACATCGCCAAGGCCCTGCGCGCGCGCCATACCTTCGCCTCCACCGGCGAACGTACTTACGGAGTGATCCGTTGCGGCGAACACATCCTAGGCGATGAATTTGAATGCAAGGGACCGGCTACAGTGGAATACCGTTTCCTCGGCGACGCCGGCTGGGACGAGATCGTCGCCTACGATCACACCGGCCCGATCTGGCGCCGCGACCTGCAGCAGGAGCTTGGTTACTCGGCGCGCAAGGTGCGCTTCCGCTGGGGCGGTGCGCGTGTCAAGGACCGTTATCGCTGGGCGGCCTGGAAGGGCAAGATCACCATCACCAACGCCGTTATCAACGACTTTGCGGGACGCGGCTTCGAGCATATCGAAGAAACCTGCTGGCGCGAAAGCACCACCCAGATCGGCTTCAAGAGCGATACCTACGGTGACGTGGACGCCATCGAGATCGACGTCTCGCACCTGGCTAACGCTTTAGTCCGCGTGGAAGGCAGCATCGACGGCTATGTGAAGGTCGGCGACCCGCTCAAGGGCAACCCCTTCGTCCACTGCCCGACGTTCTCGTGGGAGATTACCGGTGCCGAGCTACTCGAACACGCGCGCCTCAAGAAGGACCTGCCGGGCATCGAGATGTTTCTCGCCTTCGAGCGCATGTCGGACGCGCCCGCCCCGCGCGAAGTGACCGGCACACTCAATATCGACCCGCACAATGGCCCGCATGGGCACCGACCCGTTTATTTCTTCGGTCGCCAGGTGGACGACGCCAAGGTCTGGACATCGGCGATGTTTATCGATTTCAAGTAGCGGCGGCATCTACCTCGGGCCACACCGGTTCGAGGCGATACGGCCTGGCCGGAACCTCCGGCCAGGCCAGCTTTCCCGTCGATCTTGCGGCCAACACCGCTCGTCGTATATGTGCACTATTGCCGTGGTTTCATTTCGCCTCAAACACTCGACAAACGAGCGGACTAGTCTAGATTTGTTGAGCATCGCCAGAAAACGTCGTCTGGACGTCATAGAAGATTTGGAATAAAAAAATGCACGAAGCATTTGCTATCCGGGCCAACCTGTTTACGCGGGCATTGGGTTGGCCAACACGGCGCGATAAAGGAAAACGCAGGGGTTTCGGGGTAACATCAAAATCGACAGGGTAAGCGCCTATTCCGGCATAGCCCAGTCTTTGAATAGTGTTTCGCAAGGGGAGTAGTATGCAAATATCAATATTGAAAACAGCCGTCCGCGCGCTTTTATTCATTCCATTCATTTCCGCAGTATTTTTTTGTAGCCTCACTGCACGTGCCAATGACTTAGTCGCAGTTGCACCGCAGGTCCTGGCAGAAAATGCGTCTTACCATCCGACGGACGCGTCAGCCAAGGCAGTTAGCCAGACCCGCAAGTCCGCGGAGGATCTGGCCCAGCCGGGGGAGTTCATTTTCAGCTCTCCGCCCCGCGGAAATGGCGCGGTAGAGGCTACCTACTTTCAGCCCGTCGCCGATTACCTGACCAGAGTCACGGGCAAAAAATTTGTCTACAAATACTCGGACAACTGGCTGGCCTATCAGAATAACATGCAAAAAGATGTCTACGATTTGGTGTTCGACGGCCCGCATTTCGTCAGCTGGCGCATATCGCATCGCGGCCATGAGCCCTTGGTGAAGATTCCCGGGGAATTCATATTCGTGTTCCTGGCGCGCAAGGACAACAACCGCATCCACTCACTGAGTGACCTCGCCGGGCGCACCGTGTGCGGCCACGCGCCTCCCAACCAAGGGACTTTGCATCTCTACAACATGTTCACCAACCCCGCGCGTCAGCCGCTGCTGGTCGATGTGCAGGGCTGGCGCAATATCTACAAGGAAATGCTCGCCGGCAAATGCATGGGCAGCGTCGTACCGATCAAGATCTACAAGGAACTGGACCCGGAGGGCAGAGACACCCAGGTCCTGCACACTACCAGAGCCGCTCCGGGACAGGCCTTCACTGCGAGCAAACGTATACCCGCCGACATACGCGCCAAGATCGCCGAGGCGCTGATATCTGTCGAAGGTCAAGGGGTGACCACTAAACTGCGCGAACAGTATCCATCGAAACCCTATGTCCGTGCCTCCAAACAGGAGTATGAGGGCGAAGATGTGCTGCTCAAGGACAGCTTCGGTTTCGATTCGTAGCGTAAGAGGACGTTTAGGTCGTCTGTCACCGCATGTGGCACAGGGACATAGTACACAGGGACGTAAGGCGGATCGTAGCCCCCCGAGCGTTACCCCCCCGTAAGCAGTGAAGGACGTCGCCAACGCGGCGATTCCAGCTGCGCCCCAGGAGTGCGAAATTTTGCGCAGACGGATACTGTGGGTTAGTGATTACGGGTTTGTGATTTTTCGGCCAGGCGCAGTGATACGTGTTCGACATAAACATGCCGTTCACAATCGAAAACGCGCCACCGGTCAGCGCGCCACGGATGACACGAATAAATTCTGGACTCGACGATTCCCTGGTCTAAAGTCAATAGGCTGAACATATGCAGGGATCCGTCTTGCCAAAGATTTAGTACAAGGATTTACTAAAGGATTTATTAATAGTGCCGATATCGGCTCCGGTATCGAGAATCAAGGAAATACTTGCCAGGCCGGCGCAGTGGAGAAATTGCAGTAACGTTCGACGTTCAATGGAAGCAAGGAGAGCCATCATGCTGTGCAACTCACCCGCCATAAAAATCTTAGCTATCAGTCTACTCAGTTTGTTTGTTCAGGTGGCATCGGCAGATAACGCATCTGCAACCAAATCAGCAGACAAAGCCAAGGCGGCCGGTTCAAAAGTATCCTATCAGTCGCTCAGCGGCGCCCTGCAACCTTCCCCCAAAGTGCCAAACTCGTCGGAATACATTTTCAGCGCGGCGCCGCGCGAGAGCGTCGAGGAAGGCAACAAAATCTATAGCCCGGTGGCCGAATACCTATCGCAGGTCACGGGCAAAAAGATTGTCTACAAACATCCGGGCACCTGGGGCGTCTATCAGGGAGCCATGCAGCATGGCGGATACGATTTGGTTTTCGACGGCCCGCACTTCAACGGCTGGCGTGTTTCCAAGATACAGCACAACATGCTAGTGAAGGTTCCCGGCGATCACACCTTCGTGGCCCTGGTGAAGAAGGAGAACGTCCGCATTCAGGACATCAAACAACTGGCAGGGTATGCGATCTGTGCGCACGCCCCGCCGAACCTTGGCACCCTCACCCTGCTGGAGCAATTCACCAATCCGGCGCGTCAACCCATCATCCTCAGCACCGATGGCTGGAAAAATATCTATGATGGCCTGATGGCGGGCAAATGCGCAGCAGCGGTAATACCACTGGCGAAGCTTGAGCAGTTCGAGAAAAACGGCGCCAAGACCAGGATCGTCTTCCGTGCCAAGACCTTGCCGGACAATGCCTTTTCCGCCGGACCGCGCCTGACCACCGAAGACCAGGCCAAGATCGTCCAGGCCCTGATGTCAGCTGAGGGCAAGGATGCCACCGAAGCACTGCGCCGTAAATACGCAGCCGACAAGACTTTCGTCCAGACAACCAATGAGGAATATGCGAGCCTGGGTGAATTTCTACGCAACGAATGGGGCTACTACTAACAACTTAAACGCCGCCGTTCGGTACTCCGTGCATGATGATGTCCAGTAGCGGGGCAGGGATGCCCTAACCCTGGATATCGCAAAAATATCCCAATTAGGACAGTACCAGTACTACAAGGAGACACCCATGCTGAAGAAGTTCCTCCACACCACCACCACCTTCCTCACCCTGGTATCAAGCGCCGCATTATGGACGGCTGCAGCACAGGCCGGCCCGGGCGGTGGTATACAAAAAACCAGCTATGCGCCCACAACACAAACCGCCAACACAAACGCTGCACAGGTGGATACAGCTCTACTCAATTCGTCGACATACAGCGGCACGCTGGTTTTTAGCGCGCCGCCACGGGAATCCGCCGCGGAAGGTAATGCCACCTATGGCCCAATCGCGGAATATCTGTCACAGGCCCTGGGCAAGGCGGTGGTG
>JANNJF010000411.1:0-1039 GCA_031405715.1 Gammaproteobacteria bacterium
GACACCCACTCCCCAGCCAGTCGTGACGCCGGCACCCGAAACATCGCCCGATGTGCAACCGGCAGACCATGCCTGGTTCAGCCTGGGGTGGAGTGCATTTTCTTTTGCTATGCTGGTAGTAGGTTTCTTTGCCGGCGTGACTTGGCTGCGCGAAGTGAATCGCAAGAAGCTCGGTGGTATGCATTTGAGGATTTAACTATGAGATACCCTGTTATTTATCTGTTGATCGTCGCCGCCCTGGCGGTATCCACCGCGCAGGCGGAGAAGTTGTATAAATGGGTCGGTAAAGACGGCAAGGTTTCCTATCAGGACAGGCCGCCGCCGGCAGACGCGGGATCGGTGCAGGAGAAGGACTTGTCTGGGCGCCCCTCCAGCAGTGCTTTGGGCGCGGAAGGGGGGGATGCCGCGCAGAAGTTTCCAGTGGTGCTCTATAGCGTGTCCAAGTGCACCTCCTGCGACGATGCGCGAGCCTATCTGAAAAAACGCCATGTCCCGTTCAATGAAAAGAACGTCGGCAACAATCCGGCCCTGCAGAAGGAAATGATAGAAAAGATCGGCCAACTGTCCGTGCCCACCATCACCGTGGGCAGCAAGGTCATGAGCGGTTATGTCCAGTCGCTCTTGGCGGGTGAACTTGACCAGGCGGGTTATCCGAAGGAAGGCAAAGAAGAGGGGGAGCAGGCGAATCAGGAGGGGGAGCAGGCGAATCAGGATGATGTTCCTCCTCAGGAAAATGCCGCCCCCTAGACCGACCGGACTAGCACGACCGAACCCGTCCCGTTCGGTCGTGCGTGGGGTTGCAGTCATTACACCCCGTGCCGCGGCGCACGCGCGCAGGCACGGGGTGGATGTCACTCTTTCAGGTGTACTTTTTCTGTCATTCCACCAAACCCAGCTCGAGGCCGCGGGCAGGTGCTCGCCTCGACGCAGAAGGTCTGGTACGAGGTGACGCTGAAGGAGATGGGGTATGGCTTAGGGCTAAGGGCTGAGGGCTTAGGGCCGGAGATGGACAACCAAGCTCCGTACTGCATTGCCGATG
>JANNJF010000412.1:0-2320 GCA_031405715.1 Gammaproteobacteria bacterium
GTAGTGGAGACCTTTGGGGGTCGTCGATAATGAATTCAACAAGTTAGATCGTCTCAACCGGTCGAGTTGAGAAAGTCGGGCTAGCAGCGTGCCGGCCTAACAACACGCTGCCTATATCGAGCGTCTGTACAGCGTAAAGGGTGCTGGAGGTGGGCAGAAATGTGCGTTCAAGGGCCACACAGGCATCGCTATTATAAATAATTTCACACTTGCGCCATTCTATTCTAAATAATTTCACCTATCTGCCCGAACCAAGCCGGCTAATGGGGGCATACGCACCGGCCGCGGGTTTGTGCCCCGGCGCATGAAACCCGACCGGCACCCATGTCTTCTCGGATATAGACAAACAGCCTGGCCTCCCATGGCGATTTCTGGGTAGTCTCGATCAAACCCTGCACTAGATTCAGTGCCATTCCGGCCCGCCTGCACAAGTGCGGTTTCCACAGGCAGCGCGTGACCTCGGCGCGCAGGTTCCCTGATGGAGCCTGGAGATAAGGCCGATCTTTGCTACGAATACTCCGTTTTCTATACATATCGGCCGCGATATGTATAGAAAACCCTATTTTTCTATACACGTTCCGTGCGAGAATGCCCATCCATGACGGCTATTCCGCCCCTCGACCACCTGTCGCCCCGGCGCTTTGAGGCCCCGGGCATCCTCAAGAAGCTCGCCTCTGCCAGCCGCAAACTAGCGGAACTCAAGGGCGTGGCGGCCTCTATTCCCAATCAGGGCATTCTCATTAACGCCTTGGGTATACAGGAGGCCAAAGACAGCTCAGCCATCGAGAACGTCATCACCACCCATGACGAGCTCTTCAAGGACGACCTCTTCCCGGAGGCATTTACCAACCCGGCCGCCAAAGAAGTCCTGCGCTATCGGCAGGCGTTGCGCGTCGGTTTCGATCTCGTACAGAAAAGTGGCCTGCTCACCGTCAACCACATTCTGGAAATTCAGTCCGAGCTGGAACGCAACAGCGCCGGCCTGCGCAGGTTGCCGGGGACGGCCCTCAAGGATGGCGCGGGGCACACGGTGTACACGCCGCCACAGGAACCCGAGGCCATCGTCGCCCTGATGCGCGATCTGGAACGCTTCATCAACGACGACGCCCTCTTTGATGCCGACCCACTGATCAAGATGGCGCTGATCCACCACCAGTTCGAAAGCATCCATCCCTTCTACGATGGCAACGGCCGCACCGGGCGCATCATCAACGTGCTGTATCTGGTGAAGCAGGGCTTGCTGGACATCCCGGTGCTCTACCTCAGCCGCCACATCGTCCGCACCAAGGCCGACTACTACCGGTTGTTGCAAGCGGTGCGCGAGCGCGATGGTTGGGAAGAATGGGTACTCTATATTCTGGACGTGGTGGAACAGACCGCTGGTGAAACCATCGCCACCATCACCGCCATCAAGGCGGCGCTCATGGACTACAAGCACCGCATCCGCGCCGGCTACAAATTCTACAGCCAGGACTTGATCAACAACCTGTTCACCCACCCCTACACCAAGATCGAATTCATCGAATGCGACCTGAAGGTCTCGCGCCTGACCGCCACCAAATATCTCGACGCCCTGAACGCAGGCGGCTTCGTCGAAAAGCGCAAGGTCGGCCGGACCAACTACTACATCAACCTGGCCCTGTACCCGATCCTCACCGGCCCGGCAATGGGCGGTGGAGCGGCTTGAGTCTGGCCGGAAGCGACAGTTCCTTGCAACGCTGTAGAGTGCGGGAGCAAGCTCCCTATATATTAAAGCGGCGGCAAGCCGCCGCACTCCACAAAAGACCTCGCAGCCGCTGCTGTTGCCATTGGCTTAGGAGGCAGAGTCACCACACGCACTGAACCAGCTGCGTGGCTGGAGTCAGTAGGTATTGGCGGAGGTGGCGGGGCTGCATCGGAATTATATCGGGCATATTGAGCGGGCGGAAGTGAATGTGGGTTTGAATAATCTGGTAAAGCTGGCGCGGGCGTTGGAGGTGAGGGTGGGGGAGTTGCTGGGAGAGGATGGGGGGTGAAGGTTGGGAGCGGGGTGTGAATTATTTAGGAGTGGTGGCGTGGAAGGCGGCGGTCAGTCGCCGCTAATAAAGCGTGAGGGCGCGCCCGTGCTCCATTTCAATGTCAGCGGCCGTTTGCGGTTGAGAATCTCGTAAACGCGGTTGGCGCGGCCGATCATCGGTTCCAGGTCCTTCACGGTCAGTCCTTTGCTTTCCATCGTGTACGTGATCGCCTCGACCGGGTCAGGCAGGTCGAGCGGGTAGTGTCTGGCTTCGTAGGCCTCCACCAGCGTGACCAGCACATCGAGTCGGTCGACCCTGGGCGT
>JANNJF010000413.1:0-1225 GCA_031405715.1 Gammaproteobacteria bacterium
GATCCACCAAACCACTCGGTTCGGGATCAAGATAGGTCACTTCGAATCCTTCACGCTCGAGCTGGCGACAGGTATCCAGCACGGCTTTGTGTTCGGTTTTGCACGTAATGATGTGCTTACCCTTACCTTTGTAAAATTGCGCCGCGCCTTTTATGGCCAGATTGTCTGACTCCGTGGCGCCAGAGGTCCAGACGATCTCCTTCGGGTCAGCACCTATCAGCGCTGCCACATGCCGCCGCGCCGCTTCGACCGCTTCTTCCGCATGCCAGCCAAACTGGTGCGAACGTGACGCCGGGTTACCAAACTCCCCGTCCAACGTCAGGTAGCGACACAGTTTCTCGGCCACCCGCGGGTCCACCGGGGTAGTGGCTGAGTAATCCAGATAGATCGGCTTTTTCATCTCAAACTCTCCAAAATCCACTGCGCTTGGCCAGGCTCAAACGGCAAAAGTCAGTGACGCAATAATCCATCTCTTTTCAGCATGGCCAGGGACCCAGGCCTGCCGACACGCTAATTTAGCTCAGCACACTACGTCGGCACCGTCACCCGTTCGCGGTCACTCTGGCGCCGCGCCACTTCCTGCACCGTCGGCTTGTCCACCAGATCCGCCAAGGTGATGCCGTCCAGGAATTCGTGGATACGCTGGCTCAAGTCCTCCCACAAATTATGGGTAAGACAGCGCTCTTGTCCGTCGCAATTCTTCTCGCCCCCACAGCGGGTCGCATCGATATTCTCATTAATGGCGATCACGATCTTCGCCACCGATATGTTGGCCGGTGGCATGGCCAGATTATAACCGCCACCGGGTCCGCGTACGCTGTCCACCAGGCCATTCCGGCGCAGACGGGCAAAAAGTTGCTCGAGGTACGACAATGAAATACCCTGGCGGCGGGCGATTTCGGACAGGGTCACCGCCCCCTGCTCATAATGCAACGCCAGATCCAGCATGGCGGTTACCGCATAACGGCCTTTAGTGGTCAGCTTCATGGCGTTACTCCCATAATTTATCTCTTTCTTTTGTAACAAACCTGACAGATTTAGTCAACTACTTTCCTTATCGACCTTACTTTTTAGCTGGTTTTCGACAGTGGATTCCGTCGGATCCTCCAGGCGGCAGAGGTCCATGACCGGCAGGCGGGCCGCCGGCACCGGCGCCCCGGGCGGTGTGTGGGGGGGGTGGGGGGTGTGGTTTGGTGGGGGGTGGTGATGGGTGTGTTGCGGGGGG
>JANNJF010000414.1:0-3553 GCA_031405715.1 Gammaproteobacteria bacterium
GCGTTGAAGAGGTTCCCGAGAGCTGGAAAATGTCGGAATAAGATGCCGGGTCGATGTCCTCAATGAGGGTCCCTGATCCAACTGTTGCCCACGTTATGCCGTCGGTGCTGGTGTAGAGGTTGTATTCATTGCTATAGCCGAGGTAAGGACTCGATGGGCTCCAGATGACACCTTGTAAGGCAATTTCGCTGATCTGAAATGACTGCTGCAAGTCGACCACAAGCCACTGAGGGGCACTAAGAGAGGCGTGTATTCCGGCGTTCCATTGTGTTATCTCATTGCCGTCGATTGCAGCTTCCGGCAAGTTGGCATCGGAGTAGACGCTGCTTGCTGACGCAACACCGTAAATAGGAGCAATGTTTATTGTAGCCGCCTGACTCTCTCCCAGTACACAAAATGCAACGAAACAAAACAAAACTGTAAATATGTGTTTCAACATTGTATTTCTCCTTTGTCTAAGGTAAAGCTAAAGGACGCCGCGCTTTTGCGGCGTTCCGCCTGAATGCAGGGTTAGGATGAGGGTCACGTAAACCACTCAACAAAAAACTGCGCCAAAAACACAATATCAAAAACGGCAACTGAACAACAAGCAACTATTGCACTGAACAACTACCGTGATTGGCTTGCACCACGCTACACATATTGATGAAGCTGCGGAGCCACTACACTGCAAGACCACTGATGGCGTGGTGTAAACGGATGCAGAGAATCAACAAAGTGCTGTGCCTTCCAACAACCGCAACATTGCCTCAAAATTATTTACCACTGCACTGTGGGGCTTGAGTTATAACGCAAAGCTAAGCGGCGGCGCAGCCGTCCGCTTGAGCACCGGGTTAGCCATCACTTCTTGTCCTTAAGTGACTCGTGATAGGCCTTGCAGGCTTCTGGCGAGGACGCAATTACCGAAGTGATAGCAAGTTTCGCGGACTCTGTTTGTTGTATGATTCGCGCGCGCGTTTGCGTGCATGTAGGACATTCGCGCTCCGACACCTCCAGCAGGCGGTCCGCTTCGGCTTGGTACTCGCGCATGAAGGTAGGTGTTTCTGGGCTGTTGCAAGTTACAGCATCTCGTGCGCGCTCAAGGAACGATAGCGCTTGTTTATGAAAGAATACCGAGACGTATACTGCGGCGAACAATGGCAGGAGTATATCGAACAGCATTCTATATGCGCCAATTAGGAGTAACGAGCCTTTTCCGAATGCTCCAAGCTTGATTTCTTTGGTGTCCCACTCAGCGACGGATTTCAAGTAGTCTGAGGCGAAGGTGAAGAAATACTCCACAAATGAGTAAAGAAGAAAGAAGGCCAGTATCCCGTAAATATACTTCTTTGGATTGAGCTGAGTTTCCGTCTCAGAGCCTGTGCGCTCGGCATCTGCCTTTGCGGCGCAGGCAGTTTGGCATTCTAATGAATCTAATGTCGCGCCAGCACATTTCGTGGTGCAAACTGAGGCAGATACTTTTGCTGGTGAAGTCAAGCGAAGGCCCAGCGTTTCTGCAATGTCGAGAGGGAACATTAAAGTCAGTATCAAGACGCAGGCTGCAATGAGGACATTCCGTCGATGTGCTAGGCTTTGGGAAGATAACGTGATCTTTCCTATGTTATACATTAGGAGAAAGAAGAAGACTGAGAGTACCGCGAGTGCACCTAGTAGCAAATACCATTGAACCTCAGGGTCGAGTAGCGGGTTCTTTACGGGTCGCCTTGGGGTCTCCGGTGCGGTAATGAACTGAACGATAAGTACTGCGATAACTGTAGTGGAAATTATTGTCAGCACAATTAGTACTACGCGAAGCGAGATGTTTTTTACAACCCATGCGCTTGTGTTCTTATATCCCGATTCAAGAGATGCCTTTGTCTTAGAGCTGAAGCGTTGCAGTCGGTCATTCCAGGTATCAGGTGTATCTCGGTCGGGCATGTCGTAACTCCTTGCTTGGATGACACGTACGGTAGGAATCGAATCTACGATGGCTAATCGGGATAGGGCGACGCCTCACGGCGCCGCTCCTCCCACACCACCGTGCGTACGGATCACGTACACGGCGGTTCGATGAATGTCATTCCTACCGTGCCGCAAGAGCAGGTAGCCCCAGGTTACTGAAGTACCGCACCGGCAGGGCCAGTGCGAGCGCTGGGGTCATGGACAGCCGCCAGGGTCCGTGCGCAGATTTGCTGGTGTGCCATGCTTCACGCACACTCACACCGCGTTTGCGCAGTTCCCGGTAGCCGGCGCGTCCCCATTGCTTCCAGAGATAACAGCGTAATTTGCGTCGCACCCATTTGTCTATATCGCGCAGAGGACTCAGCACTTCGGCAATACCGAAGTACGCTTTCCATCCAAGCAGGGCTTCTCTCAGCTCTGCTACGATATCCATCAAATGGCGGCCTCGTGTACGACGGGTCAGTGTGCGCACACGGCGTTTTAGCTTGTCGATGGCCTTGTCGGCCACTTTAAGCTGGGCGCCGTTGCGGCTGACCGTAAAGCCCAGAAACGTGCGTTTGGCTGGGCGATCTACCGCGCTTTTCAGTGGATTCACTGTGAGTCGCAGTGTGTCGCTGATAAAGCGGCTTATGCTTGTCATGACCCGCTTGCCTGCACGTCGGCTTCGGACCAGGATGTTGCAGTCGTCGGCGTAGCGTGCGAAGCGGTGTCCGCGCCGTTCCAGCTCCCAATCCAGTTCGTCAAGCACCACATTGGCCAACACCGGGGAGAGCGGCCCGCCTTGCGGAACGCCCATCGGTGTCGCTTCGATGGTTTCCCCCACGCGGACGCCGGCCTTGAGGTAGCGATTGATGAGTCGCAACAGGTCGTGGTCGTGACAGCGGCTTTTGAGCCTGACCATCAACCGGTCGTGGTTGACCCGGTCAAAGAACGCCTGCAAGTCCATGTCCACCACCCAACCCCAGCCTTCCCGGATACTCGCTTGCACGTGACGCACGGCCTGATGGGCCGAGCGTTGTGGGCGAAATCCGTAGCTGTGTGGATGGAAGTGGGGTTCCCATTGCGCGGATACGACTTGCGCAAGAGCCTGCCCCACGAAGTGCTTTGGGCATGGCTTGTTGGATGAATCGGTCCAGCACCGTGGGAATGCCCAAGGGGCGGGTCTTCCCATCCGGCTTTGGTATCTCCACGCGCCGCACCGGTTGCGGCCGGTAGGTGCCCGACAGCAATTGGGCACGTAGGGCTGGCCAGTGGTGGCGGAGATAGTCTGGTAGGTCATCGACTGTCATTCCGTCGATGCCTGGCGCGCCTTGGTTCCGGCGTACTTGCTTTAATGCACGCTGCAGATTCTCGCGTTCCAGCACGCGAGCCAGCAGCGCTTGGGGTTGAATCGACTCGGCCTGCACAGGCTCTCCAGTGACGGCTTCATCCTGCGCGGTACGCGCAGCCGACGTTCGTCGGTGATCAGATGCGTTGCTGTCTCTCTTCACTTGTCTGCCTTGTCATTCATCGTTCAGGCCTTCGACGGTGCCATCCGTCTACTATGCCGTTTGCTGACTTCTCTCCGGTATTCAGCGCCGATCTCTCAGCGCCCAGCTTCGTTGTTTTGAAG
>JANNJF010000415.1:0-13098 GCA_031405715.1 Gammaproteobacteria bacterium
CCACCCGTCCGTTGATGCACGGCTCGACCTCGCCCGCGAACACCGGTGTGCCGTGCCATGTGCCCTGGGAGTGCCACGTCGCGTTCTTATCCACGCCGGCGATCGCGCTCCGAGCCTGGTCGCTCGAAGGGCGTCTGAGAGAACTGGCCGAACAGGGTATTCCAGTGCGCCGGCAGATTGGCCGGAAACGTGGGGTCACTGAACGACGACTTCACGAACACGTCCGGACCATAGGTGTGCGGTGTCAGCACCAGCTTGTCGTACGGGATGTTGAGCGGCTGATAGGCCTGGGGCTGAAAGTTTTCGCCCCAGTTCGTGGGGATGTTGGAGTTCTCGATATTGTCGTAGTTACCGTTGATGCCCTGAACGAAAATCAGCAGGTTGGGGTTGGCCGCCAGCACCGCCGCCGAGGCGGATTCCGCCGCGGCCTTCCAGTAGTAAATCGGGTTGGTGACGTTGGCGTCGCCCACGCTCCAGCGCACCGTGCCATTCGGTTCGTTATAGATATCGATGCCAAAGAAGTAAGCCAGACCGGCGTAGCGTTTGGCGACAAACGCGAGGTCGCGCAACCAGTTTTCCTTGGTGTAGGCCTGCTTGTTATAGATGAGGTTGAAATCGGCCGGGTTGGACACGAACCACGTCGGGTACTGTCGCACCATCGACACGCTGTGAAAATCGAGCAGAATGTACATGCCCTGCCGATTCGCCTCGGCCATCCACAGGTCGAGGACATCCAGCGGGGTCTTGCCGATCAACTCCGGATTGAGGTTGGCGTCAATGTAGCTCAGCTGGTTGACGGGAGTTTTATTGTAAAGCGTGTCGGGCACAAACGGCACCCGTATGGAGTTAAAGCCGAGGCTCTTGATCTGGGCAATTTGCTGCTTCCAACCCATGGCCCACAGGTATTGGGGCTGCAGAATTGTGGCGTTGAAACCATAATGGCTGACACCGCGGATCTGGATTTCCTGGGCACCTGGGTCGTATATCCTTCCCGCCTGGGTGGAGTAGCCGGCCGCCATGGCATTCGCCGTAGTGGCCACAATAAGCACTGCCGCAACCGTGAAGGCCCGACACATCCGGCAAATAAAATCCTTAGCCATTAAAATTCCTCTGTGATGGCAGATTACCGCTGGTTATCACGGTACCTTTGCCTATAATTAACCATTTGGGGGCAAGCACCCGAACCGGCCTCTGCTGTTTAATCCCCTGTCTGTGCGTTGCCCCACATACGAGCCACAAACATAGCACTTGGTTCATTGGCTATGCCCTTGTACATGCTCGAAGGGGTATTCCAACTGATATGCGGATGCACGATCATGCAGATCGGGTTTATCTTGGGAGTCATCGGTACACAGTGGCATTGATAATTGTCGCGCACAAAAAATGCCCGGCTTAACGCACGGGCCCTTCAACGTTTCAGAGTTGGTCTAATACTGTTGCTTGCTGCTGCATTTAAGAAGCATCGACCGCCGGCTTACAACGGCATCTCCCTTCGTATTTCCCCTTAAAACGAGCGACTTATTCACGCGTTAGTATAATTCCACCTCAACCCTTCCGCGCCACGCCGGTTATGTGCGGTAGCGATATGTGCGGTAGCGTTAAATTGCGCTCAAGTCGGGCGCATGGATCGTCCAGGGTGTTCCGCAGGGTGGCCGCGACAAACAAGCCCAGGGTGTCCGATCCAGAGCGTTAGCCGCGGCTAGCGCCGATGGAGTGACGTAAGATGAGTGAAGCGCAAGAGATGCGCCCTTGGGGAAGGTAGCGTACTTATCGTGGTAGCCAACGGGCTTGACGGTAGAGGGGCACCGCACCCCAGCGGAGCCGCGATCTCACGGTGCCCCATGTTTGCATGTCCGAATGTGTCAGGGCTGGGGGGTGGGGCCTGATTGCCTTGAGGCGCACGTATCCAGACTACCCGCGCCACACCGCGACGCCTTGCAGCGTATGGCGGGCGACCCAAAGGTATCCGGCTTTCCGCACCAGAACGTGCCACGGATGTCGACGCGGCATGACCATCCAGGCGCCCACGTTGACCGCCCTATTTCCTGGGCGACCCCAAGACGTGCCCTTCCACCGTGTCGCCATAGAAGCACTGCTCATCGTGCAAGGCCCGCTTGGTCACGGCCATGCTGTCTCGAAAACTTCGTCGCGGACAATCGGCAAGGTCGTGGGCCGCTGCGTAGCGAAGCAGGCCGCGACGACCTTCATCTCGGCGTCGGACAATGTCTTGGCATTGGGTTGCATGACGGGGTTATTGCATGTGGCATCCCGGTAATCATGCAACTGCTTGGCAAGATATTCGGCGTTTATGCCGGCCAGACGGGGAAAACCCGCAGCTGCATTGCCCGACCCATCCACGCCGTGGCACCCTTGCCGTTACCCTTGAGCATGATCGTCTTGCCTAGGTATATATCCGCTGCGCTGGCCGATACAGCCAGCAAGCCAAAGCACAATCCAGCGATCAGAATCGGTGTTGCCATAGGTAACATGGCTCGCAAATTCAATTTCGAGGATTTACGCTGAAGCATCGTCTGTAGCACATACTTTTGCATGTGCGGTTTGTTAATGGGAGTTAAGATTACCAGTGCCGAAGAGCCCAAGTAGTCCGATGATAATCAGATAAGTGGCAACGATGTAGTTCAGCATGCGCGGCCAACCAAAATGAGTATGCCGGCTAAGAGCGAAATTAATGGGATAAGGCTTACTGTCGTGCTCATATCGGTCTCCGATCAAGCGTGTAAGCGCAGCGGTTGTCACAGCAAAGAGAGCCCGGAATTAACATCGGACCCAGCAGTAATTGCATATATCAATTGCAACAAAACGTGTGTGTAATATTTTTACGTCCGCATAAGCACATCATGCCATAAATAGGGCAAGTGCCGGATAAGTTTTCTAATAAAGTGATCTTGCACAGAACCGTTCATGGCGAGGGGATGCCGGGATGTTGTAGGCACGCCAAGCGGCGGCGTGACATACCAGCTCACGTACCGCCATCTGCATTGTTTGCTTGCGCAAGCAATGCAGTTACGTCCATGTTAGAACTTCAACTCTAGACCGACTGTGAGGGCCTTGATATTGGCATCCGCCACATCAAAACGCTCCAGTTCAGTGCGCAGCGAAAGGTGGTCGTTAAAGCCGAATTTGAATCCAACACCGTAGAACGGATCGTTGCCTTTACTGGCACCTAACGATCCACCCAACAATGAATCCGAACTCCACCAGAACTCGCCAAATTTCACAAAGGCCAAGGACGTTTTACCCACCGGCATCGAAAACAAGGCAGCAAGGCCTTTACCGTCTGCTTCGAACGTCTCACTACCGCTGTTGGCGCTGTTGAAATCTATCCACGACCCTTCAAGGGAAAACCAATTGTTGAACTGAGCGCCTACGACCGCCTTCAATACATTATCATTCTCGTCAAGACTGCTTTTTTTGATACTATACGCGCCCCACGAACCACCAACATAAACACCCGGAGCTTGTGCCTGAACGGCACCCAAGGGACCGAGTAACAGCACGGCTGACAAGCCGATGAGTGAGCCAGCTTTGTTGATTTTCATACTTTAAACTCCTTCATGCAGTTAGGACAATTATGTGAATACGTATCGTGGCGATGCTTCCGCCATTCTTCTGTTTCCCCTCGCCCATAAGCGCGAAACAATCAGGTCATGAAAAACAAGATCAACTGTGGTATTTCATTGACAGTGGCATTGTGGGCGCCATCGCATAAATCCATTTTTTTCTGCCAAGAGGGTTGTGCCTGATTAGGTTTCGTGTCGATGTCGATCGTTACTTCTTGACCTTTGTAATCTTTGAACCCTCGAGCGACAAGTCGCCAATCAGGCCTTTTTCGCCGAATGCGAAACCAAGAATGGGCTTCTTAATAGTCTGACTATCATAAGTACCGCTGGCGCCGGACGACACCAGGGCAAAACCGGCATCGGCGCTGATGCTCCACCCTTTGCTCTTCTTAAAGGTGTCGAGCGATCCCTGGGTCATAAACATGATTATTTCACTGCGTTCAGCAATGCCGAGGGTGAGCCCTATCGATCCACTGCCAATGTCGTAATAGCCGACTGTCTCGCCTTTGACCAGCAGCACACCCTCGCCAAACTCTCCGGCGACGCCAACACCCGCCTTCGTGATTCGCGGGAATACGAGCATTCCTGCCGACTTTCCGGCAAGCTCCTTGTTCATCTGATTAAGTGCGTAGAACTTGTCCAAGGCTTTGGTCACGTTCGCATCAACTTCCGCCTTAGTATCGGCAAAGGACACGGAACTCCCGACAAAACCAATCAGCGTAAAACCTGTCACGGCCAGTAATTGTTTCCATTTCATCATTGCCATCTCCTGTTTCAGTGAATTAAATTTATAAATAGAGGATGGGATCGTGCCATGTGCAAATAGTAGCCACGCATAGGCAACGGAATCACCGACCTCCAGATCATCACCAGACACCAAAGTGCACATCACCCAATCTGCATGAAACTACTTCCCATGCCACGACGTCGGTGCGCTGGCACACGTAAAGGCGAGAAATAAATTGAGTTCGATCGACGTATCCAAGAAATGTAGGAAGTCCGGAGGAGATTCGTCACTTGGGAAGAATAGTGAACAAAAGAACACCAACAGCACATCCAAGTAATATTAATATCCTGGGATAATGATTTTTAGTCGCGCGCAGTTTTTCGGTCAACGCGCCGAATCGCCATCCCTGTGACGACAAGATTTCCACGGAATTTGAAATTCCCCAGTAATGGCATCGCTACATACTTCCGCAACTCGCTCTTCTTCCGCGGTAACACTGCGAAGTTGCCAGAGTTCTCGTCGTTAAAGGAAATATTCAGGGTGACATCGTCAAAATCGAGCCACTGCTGAGTTACGTCGTATTGGCACTTATAGAAAGATTCCTTGGCGCTGAATATGAGGGCGGCGCATCGAGGCTGTTGTGATTCGGGCCGATTGGCAAGCCAGGCCATCTCTTCAGGCGAGCAGATAATCGGCCATATATCCGATGTTACGTTGCCAACGACTTCCATATCCAGCCCGATGGCACGAAACTGGCTCTTCCTCGCAACGACAGCACCGCACATCCCAGAGGTATGGCTGATACTGCCGATGAAGTGTTGCGGCCATTGCGGTCGCCAATCGCTATTCATATACAGTGGGTAACTGGTAACTCCGTATTCAGCCAAGGCGCGGCGCGCGCAAAGACGTCCAGCCGTGTACTCCAGAATCCTTTGCGGGACAACGCTTCCGTTATACTGTTCCTCGTAAGGAAATAACAGCGATGGAACAGCGGATAGTCCAAGCTCAGCGCCCACAACGCCAAGCGGAAAAACACTGTCGAGTAGCGGCGAAAGTCCGGCTGGATTTGTCGGAGAGGCATCGCATCTGTTGGCCGTCGATCTGTACGGAAATACAGTAGGCGCACGTTTCCGGGTGCCTGGAATATTCTGACCGCGCGCATATTCTTTGTGAGCTAGCAAGTTATGCGGCATATTATGCGCTCCCGGTGTGTCGTTATCATTTCATGATTCAACTGTCACACTGCACTAATATGCGTGGCCATCTGCGCCAATCCTTGTCCCTTGAACATGGTGAAGTGATCGCCATCGATAACGGCGAGATCGACGCCAGCCAACGCGAAGTCACCCCAACCCATTTTTGGATCGAGAAATATACCTTTTGGCTCCTGTGCGCTGCTCAGAAGCAATATTTTTCCCGAATACAATCGGGGTTGATAATCCTGTGCCGCTTCCTCTAGATACTTCAGTAACCACTTGTCGTAATTTTCTGCACCATGCAGTTCGGTCCCGTGCGCGACGCTCACCTCCGCATCGCCACGCGAACCACCAAACCAGCGCACCAATCGTTTAGACACGACTCGCTGTGACACAAACTTAGTTAAATTCTGCTTGCGTGACAGGACTTTCTGAAAATCCGCACCAATCAATTGCCACCGATAGGAAAAATCGGCAAGACTTGCGCGTAGCCACGACATGCGACGGGTATGCCCCGGCGCCCAGGCATCGATCATGGCGAGCAACGACACCTCGTTCCCTGCTGCGACAAGCTGCCGCGCTACCTCGAAGGCCAAAACACCGCCGACGCACCAGCCGATCAGTTTGTAGGGCCCTGTGGGTTGAAACTTCTGGATGAGCTGTACGTATTTGGCGGCAATGCCGGATAAAGAGCGCGGTAAATCATGATTGTCAACGGACGGATCAAACAGCTGTAGTGCCATGAGGGGTTGGTCAGGGCCGAGGAGCTTGGAAAGACTGTAATAATAAACTCCAGTGTTATGGATCGCGATCAACGGTGATTTCGAACCATTCGGATGCAACCGGACCACCTGCCGGAAGTCGTATTCTCGCTGACTGCTGGGCATCAGCAACTTTGCCTGCTCGCCGATACTCGGAGCATTAAACAAGGCCAGGAGACTCAGGCGCTGTCCGAATTCCGCCTCAATGCGGGCCAACAGACGTGCCGCGAGCAACGAATGTCCGCCCAGCTCAAAGAAATCCGCGTCCTTAATGGTGATTTCACGCCCGAGCACCGAACTCCATATTTTTGCCACACGACGCTCAACCTCATTGAGTGGCTGCACCGTTTCCTGCATTTGACGGGCAGCCGGCACCGGCGCTGGCAATGAGTGGCGATCAATCTTGCCATTGGGTGTGCGTGGCAGCGTGTCGAGTATCACTATGGACGCAGGACGCATGTAAGCCGGCAAGGATTGTGCGATGCTTGCGTACAGCATGCCGGTCAGTACCTCGGCATCGCACGACACAGTGTGCTTCGGAACCACATAGGCCCATATCGCACCCTCACCCGATGGGTCCTGCCCGAGCACGGCGATAGCCTCCACAATGTCCGGATGTTGCAGCACTACGAATTCGATTTCGCCTAGCTCAATACGAAAACCCCGCAGCTTGACCTGGTCGTCGTCGATACGGCCAAGGTATTCCATGCTTCCATGTTGTTTCAGCCGGACCATATCGCCTGTACGGTATAGTCTCGCGCCATCCGATTTGCGGAATTTATCATCAATAAATTTTTCCTTGGTCACTTCCAATTGATCGAAATAGCCAAGCGCGACTCCATCTCCACCGATGAAGAGCTCACCGGGCACTCCCCTCGGCACCAGTTCCTGATGACTATCGAGAATATAAAACTGTGTATTGGCGATCGGGGGTCCAATCAGAACAGGGCCTTCAGAGGACGCGACCCGAAGCGCGGAAGACCAAACAGTCGTTTCAGTCGGCCCATACATATTCCAAAGCTCACCGCCGCAGTCCAGCAGTTTATCCGCGAGCTTTCGCGGCATGGCTTCACCGCCACACAGCATTTTCAGCGGTGGGTCCCCATGCCAGCCTGCTTCAATCAGAACCTGCCACATTACCGGCGTAGCCTGCATAAAAGTAGCGCGGTGCCGGCGCAGGAGCATGAGCAACGCGTTGCCATCCGCCATCTCGCTGTCCTTGGCCAGAACCAGCTTTGCGCCGACTATCAATGGAAGGAATAAATCCGGCACCGCCATGTCGAAAGAAATGGTAGTAACAGAAACCAACGTATCATCATTACCAAGCCCAGGCTGGCGCTGCATGGCGTACAGTAAATTGACCAAGGCCCGATGGTGGATCGCCACTCCCTTTGGTCTCCCGGTGGACCCCGAGGTGTAAATGATATAGGCCGTATCGGCGGGTGAGGCTGCAGTGGGCAACGGTTCTTCACTCTGTTCTTCAGTCACCAAAAACCTGGAATCGACCACGAGCACCGACATCGCCTCATACGCCACACGCTCGCGTAACGATTCGCGCGTGATGATCACCGTTGGACGTGAGTTCGCAAGAATATATTGCAGGCGTTCCGTCGGATAAACCGGATCGAGCGGGATATAGGCGCCGCCCGCCTTGAGCACCGCCAACAGCGCCACCATCAACTCTGGCGATCGATCCAAGACAATCGCGACCCGGCTGCCCGGTTTAACCCCGCTCTTTCGTAGCTGATGCGCCATCCGGTTGGACGCAATGTCCAGATCGCGATAACTCATGCCTGTTTCACCGCAAACCACAGCGATCGCATCGGGTGAACGCATCACCTGATCTTCAAATAGTTGCGGCAATGTCAAATGCTTCGGATAGATTACGCTGGTACAATTATTTTCAACCACCAACTCCCGCCGCTCACTATCGTCGATGATGGTCAGGTTTGATATTTTTCTCGCTGGGTCGAGCACGACGGTACGCAAAAGTATATCGAAATGATGGAGAAAACGACTGATTGTTCGACCCTCAAACAATCCAAGATTATATTCGCACCTCACCCTCCAGCCCTCCGGACTTTCCTCCATACAGAAATTAAGATCGCAGGTCATGTCCGAGGAAATCGCTGGAAGATCGATCAACTTGAATGCTGAATAGGTGTCATTCTTGATGTCCGCCCTCTGAAACCTGTAGCTCACTGAAAACAACGGGTTTCGGCTCAGATCGGGTTTTGGATTTACTATCCCGATGAGATCTTCATGCGTGATGAGCTGGTGCTTCATCATCTCAATGTGGTTGCTATGTATGCGCTTCAGGAGCTTGATGAAACTTGGATCTCCGGATAAATCGTTACGCATCACTAATATGTTGCGGAATAGTCCGATCATATTTCCGTGGCTGATTTCATCGCGACCCGTGGATTGACCGCCGATGGATATATCGATTTCCCCTGTATAGCGATGAAGTAGCACAAGCAATGCTGCGAGGAAGGTCGCATGCAGTGTTGCTCCATTATGGTGTCCAAGGTACGCAAGTTGATTGGTCAGATCTCTGTCCAGTACCCTCCATAACGTGCCTGCATCGGTCGTTCGCAGCGGTGGACGGGGATGATCCGTTTGCATCTCGAAATGCTTGAGGCCCTTCAGGCTCTGTTTCCAGAATTCGATATCAAGCCGATGGATCGGACTGGAGAGTTGCTTTTCCTTCCATACCGCGAATTCACCATAACTTACAGGAAGATCCTGCAATACCGGCAGCCTCGCCGCATGCAGTGACACATAAATATCACTAATCTCGCGCGCCAGAATATCCATGGACCAGGCATCGCTGACAATATGATGCAGCGTAACCAGCAACACCGATGCATTCTTACACAGACGCACATGCGTTACTCTAATCAATGGCGGTGCGGACAAATCGAAAGGGGTGCTTACATCCAAACCTGCGATGCGTTCGGTTTCGATTTGCGCTTGCGCATCGGGCAATTCCGTTAAATCGACGATCGGAATATGGAAGGAAACATGTGGCTCGACAATCTGCATGGCGCCAGTATCTGACTCCGCAAAGAATGTGCGCAGGATCTGGTGTCTTTGCATTATCAATCGAAATGTTTTCTCCAGCTCACCATTGGATATGCTGCCTTCCAGGCGCCAGCGAGCAGTAACATTAAGTGATGAATCACGTGGATTGAGCTGATGTAACAACCAGAAACGCCGTTGCCCCGGAGAACAGGGAAATTGCGATTTAGTCATGCCCGCCTCAACAGGCGCATGAGCTCTTATCGCCGGCTCGCTTACACGCTCAACGGTTGGGGTGGCAAGACCGTTATTAATTTTGCGGATTTTCACTATCGTGTCCACGAGTCAGGCCGCAAGATACACATGAAAAATATTAGAGGCAGGCAGCATTTGTATTGTCCGTTGTCCGTTCGCCACGATAAAAGCGGAGAGCAGCCTCTCACCGCTTGTCATCCATTAATTTACAAGATGAACGGTATGCTAGCGGATAACCCAGGTCTGTGCGTGGGCGTACATAGCTATCACAGCCGTATGTGTGACAGCGAACAGATGCAAACACCCCTATTCCTTTAAAAAGGATGCATATCAGCCCAGGCGTTAATAGTACCGGCGAGTAATTATCTGTTGACAACCTATATAATGGAGTAATCCTTTGTGAAGGCATCCGCACAGGCATGGATCAACGCCCAAAGGGGGTTACTCAGGTCTGCGTTTAGCGCATTTCTTATTGTCGCGCTTCCGTCCTGTTCCGGTGACGGCACATCGTCCGGGATGGACACTGCATCGGTACAGATATCCACATGGGGAGACAGCACCACCTCCGGCGTTGGTGCTTCCAGCGCTGCCTTAAGCTATCCTGCACAGCTGGAGGCGTTGACCGGACGCAAGACCTACAATGGCGGCGTTTCAGGGCAGACCAGCGATCAGATCGCAGCGCGCCAGGGCGGCGCACCGGCACTACTGACAGTCGTTGAAAATCTTCTCCCCGCGGCAGGCAGCGTCGACCTCGCGTCCCAGTCGACCTTTCCAGTGACTGCCGAAAGCCCCGCACCTGTCACCGGGACCATTGGCGGCATTCATGGCACGCTGGATTATCGAACCGATAGCGGCAATAACCCCGTATTGCTGTTTACCCGTGATGACTCCGGGTTGTTGCAATCCATTCCTTCGAACAGTCCTTTCTATCCCGATACCTTCGGCCGGGAGTCCGGCATTAATGTCTTCTGGATGGGCCAGAATAATTTTTACGCTCCTCAGGGTGTAAAATCCGATATTGCCCTGTGCATTGCGTTTCTTTCGAATCACAGGTTTATCGTGATGAGTCTGCTTAACGCAAGCGATGAAGGCATCGGAACTGCGTCCTACATTCAACTGATGCAGATCAACGCAGATCTCGCGCGGGCCTATCCGGATAATTTTTTGGATATCCGTTGGATTCTGGTCAATGCCTACGATCCAGGCAATCCGCAGGACGTTAATGACCACAATAACGATATTCCCCCCAGTTCGCTACACAACGACAAAGAGCACCTGAACGATAGAGGTTACGCTTTGGTGGCGCAGCAGATCGCGTCCATTATTGCGGCAAAGAATTGGTAGGACTGCGCGCCAGGGGTGCAGGTATCGGCACTAACAGATTGTGTACGATACCGCACAGACGATAATACCCCTAAACGTATAAAAAGAAGCATCACGCCAACTATACCAGCTGGTGAATCCTGGCAATGTCACTTAATTTCTGGGTCGGCACCGATCGGAGCGGCCAACGCATGTATATATGTCACTGTAAATGGGTCAATCCAACATCGATCCCGTCACGCGGGACGGGATCGTTCTCATGAGCGATTACTCTGTCATCCCCCGGAAAACCTCCATTTCGATGGTCACACCGGTTATTCCTCTGAACTTCGTGTATCCCGGTCTTTCGCTGGCGCAAATTCTTTCCATCGCCAGGGCATATTGGAGACTGAGCACACTCATTGTTCTCTTGGTAGCGTCTCTCACGGCACTAGCCATGACGCTGTGGCCGCGCACCTATACGGCCACGGCCACGCTATTGGTGAACTACGAGGTCAACGATCCGTTGAATGAAAAGGAGCTGCCGGCCGGTCAGGTGGGCAGTTACATAGCAACGCAGGTGGAGCTCATGCAAATCCCTGAGGTGATGCTGGCTGTCGTCGACCGGCTTAGGCTGACGCAGAACAAGTATTACGTCCAGGGCTACTTCAGTGACAGCGGTACACTGCGTGAATGGGTGGCCAACAAACTGCACAAGAACTTGACGATCTACCAGGGACAACAGGGCAGTCAATTGATCTATGTAACCTATTCGGCAAATGAAGCCTTGCATGCGGCGCAGGTGGCAAACGCGGTTACCGAGGCCTACCTCGCATCGAGTCTCGTGCGATCCATAAAATCGCAGCTTGCCGGACAGGAAGCACGCTTGACCAAACTGAATATTGCCTTCGCTTCCCGCCACCCGGACGTAGTGGAGTTGCGATCGCAAATCAACGCCACCCGCATATCGTTAGCGGGCATATCAAACAGTTCGGCAATGGGAACGGGCTCGTCGTCTCAGCAGGACCCTCCACTGACCGACTACAAATTTCCTTCCGGCGGGCACTATACCAACGTCAACTTCGTCAGCCGCGCCATAGCACCGATAAAGGCAAGTAAACCTAAACTATTGACCGGATTTCTTCTGGGCAGTATCGCCGCCGGAGTCCTCGGCTTCGGCATCCCAATAAGTTGTGAACTGTTCAATCGCCGCGTGCGGTGTCGTGACGATCTCGAACGCCACCATGGGATTCCGGTTTTAGTAGAATTCGGCGCCCTTCCGTTGCAGGCGGCCACGCTGCCCATGAGGAAATCCGTATGAGCGTACAAACAATGGGCAAGAACACCCCGACCAGCGGCAAAACGGGATCACACATGGAAAAAATCCGCCTAGTCAGTCCCGTCACTGATGGATTGCGATTTAGCTGTGAGCTGCACGAAGTTGAGCGCGCATTATGAACGTCCACCGCAACCTGCCGCTTGTCTCCCGGGAAACCGCTGTGGCGATGACCACCCCGGTAATCCCATTAAATTTCGTTTATCCCGGACTTTCCCTGGCACAGATCCTTTCGATCGCCAAGGCGTACTGGAAGCTTAGCCTGCTCATCGCTCTCGTCGTTTTTGTCCTCACGGCAGTGGCGATGGTGGTTTGGCCGCGAACCTACACGGCCACGGTGACGTTAATGGTGAACTACGAGGTCAACGATCCGTTAAACGGCAAGGAACTGCCGGTTGGCCAGGTCAGCAGCTATATTGCGACGCAGGTCGAGCTGATGCAGACCCCGGAGGTGTTACTGGCGGTGGTTGATCGTCTCAAGTTGACGGTAAACGATGAGTACGCCCGTGGTTATAAAGGCAGCAGCGGCACCTTGCGTGAGTGGGTGGCCAAGAAACTCAGCAAGCACCTGGCGATTTATCAGGGTCAAATGGGTAGTCAGCTGATCTATGTGACCTATTCGGCAAGCAACCCGACAGAAGCGGCACAGGTGGCGAATACGGTCGCGGAGGTTTACAAGGAACAGGATTTCCTGCGTTCAACCGGTCCTCCCGGCGAGCGCGCCGAGCGCTATGCGGAGCAATTGGCCGAGCTCAAGAACAAAGTCGATCAAGCACAGATGCAGGTCACGGCATTTCACCAGCGCAATGACTTGATCGATGAAGGTAACAAGACTAACGTCGACGTGGTTCTGCTGGCGACCCTTGAAGGGCGGTTGCTTGAAGCGCAGAACGCACGCCGTGTGGCCGAGGCAAGGGCG
>JANNJF010000416.1:0-4379 GCA_031405715.1 Gammaproteobacteria bacterium
GTACTGCAGGCCCTCGCGCATGTTATAGGCGTGGATCACGCGGTCCATGAGCTGCTTCGAGCACGAGTAGATCCAGCGCTGTTTGTTGATCGGCCCAAGCACCAGGTTGGAATTTTCCTCGTCGAACTCGGCGTCCGTGCTCATGCCATAAACCTCCGAGGTGGACGGGAACAGCACGCGCTTGTTGTACGCCACGCACATGCGCACGATGTCCAGATTAGCCTCGAAGTCGAGTTCAAACACACGCAGCGGATCGATGACATAGGTTGCCGGTGTGGCGATGGCCACCAGGGGCAGCACCACGTCGCATTTCTTCACGTGGTACTCGATCCATTCCAGGTTGATGGTGATGTCGCCCTCGACGAAGTGAAAGCGCGGGTTGCCGAGGCTGTCGCCGAGCTTGTCGTTGTTCATGTCCATTCCATAGACTTCCCAGTCCTTGGTTTCCAGGATGGTCTGGGTCAGGCTGTTGCCGATAAATCCGTTGACGCCGAGGATAAGGACTTTGAGGCTCATGATTTCATCTCCGTTAATTTCTTAAATGGTGGCATTCGTGGGCGCGGCGGCGGGCTGCACGCCCAGTCGCTGTCCGATGGCAAGACCGTGGGTGCCGGCCACGGCGGCTTGTTCTTTTTCGTTCTGCCATTGCAGGCTGATAATCTCTAGGCTGCCGTTGCCCGTGGCGACGCGCAGCGGCCGGCTCGACAGGATCTCGCCAGGTGTGCCGTCGCCCTGAGGGTGGGGCAGCGCCCACCATATATATAGTTTGCGCCCGTCCACCTCGGTGTAGGCACCGGGGTAGGGATGGGTGACGGCGCGGATAAGATTGAAGATCGCTGGTGCGCTGTTGCGCCAGTCGATGCGTCCATCCTCCGGCCGGCGTCCGCCGAAATAGCTCGCCTGCCGCGCGTCCTGCGGGCGACGCGGGTTGCGGCCTTGTTCGATGGCATCGATCTGGCGCTCCAGCACCCGGCGCGCGGCCTGCGTGACCTTCACAAAAACTTCCCGCGCGGTTTCCTGCGGGCCGATGGCGACCGCTTCCTGATCCACGATATCGCCCGCGTCCGGTTTTTGCACCATGTAATGCAGGGTTGCGCCGGTTTCGGTCTCGCCGTGGATGATCGCCCAGTTGATCGGCACGCGCCCGCGGTATCTCGGCAGCAGCGAGCCGTGCAGGTTAAACGCGCCCAGGGGCGGGATGTCGAGGATCGCCTGGCAGATTATGTTGCGATAATAAAAGGAAAAGATAATATCGGGCCGCAGCCCGCGGATATGCGCTATCCACTCGGGGGTGTTGGCGTCCTCCGGCGTGTAGACCGGAATGCCGCGGGTGCGCGCCAGCTGCGCCACCGACTTGAACCAGATGGTCTCGTTGGGATTGTCTTCGTGGGTAAAGACCGCGAGCACGCGCTTATCGCACCGCAACAGGGCATCGAGACACTCGTAGCCCACGTCGTGGTAGGCGAAGACGAGTATGCCCGGTTTAGCCACCGGCGTGTGCCTTGCTGCGGGCATCGGCTGATTCGTAAACCGCGCGGATCACGAAGCGCGGCCGCCGACGCACTTCCTGGTAGATGCGCCCGATGTATTCACCGATGATGCCGAGGCCCATGATGCCCACGCCGACGAGGAGATACAGGATCGCGAACAGGGTGAACAGGCCTTCCGCCTCAGGCCCGAGGACCAGGCGGCGGATGAACAGGAAGATCACAAAGAGGGTGCTCAACACCGACACGATCATGCCAAAGATGGTGAACGCCTGCAGCGGCACCAGGGAGAAGCCGGTCATGAGATCGAAGTTGAGGCGGATCAGGTCGTACAACCGGTATTTGGATTCGCCGGCGGCGCGCGCCGCGTGTTCCACCTCCACCTCGGTGGGATTGGCGGCATAGCTGTAGGCCAGTGCCGGGATGAAGGTCGAGGCCTCGTTGCTCGCGGAGATGGTGTCGACGATGGAGCGCCGGTAGGCACGCAGCATGCAGCCCTGGTCGCGCATGCGGATGCGCGTGACATGCGCGCGGATCGCATTGATGGCCTTGGATGCATAGCGCCGGAACAGGTTATCCTGGCGATGCCTGCGGTAGCCGCCGACCACGTCGTGACCGGCCTCGATGGCGGAGAGCAATTTGGGAATTTCCTCCGGCGGGTTCTGCAGATCCGCGTCCAGGGTCACCACCACCGCGCCGCGCACGCGTTCGAACGCCGCCATGATGGCCATGTGCTGGCCGAAGTTGCCGTTGAAGTCGATGACGCGTACTTCTTGCGGACGGCGTTGGTGGAATTCCTTGAGCAGCGCGCCGGAACGGTCATGGCTGCCGTCATTGGTGAAGATGATTTCAAACGGCTTGCCAATGCCGTCGAGGACTTGGGTGAGGCGCGCAAACAGCGTTTCGAGATTGGCCTCTTCGTTGTAGACCGGAATAACGACGCTCACATACGGTGTGCCCACGCTTCAGCCCCCTTTAAACAGGTCGGTCATGGCAACGATCACCCGGTCCTGGTCCGCATCGGTCATGGACGGAAACAGCGGCAGGCTGACGATACGCTCGGAGATGGACTCGGCCACGGGGAAGTCGCCGGGCTTGAAGCCATAGTGCTCACGGTAATACGGATAAAGATGCGCGGCGCGGTAGTGCAGGCCGGTACCGATGTTGCGCTCTTTCATGCCCGTCATGAAGGCATCGCGGTCCATGCCGGCGGCCTCCGGGTTGATCAGCGGTGTATACAGATGCCAGGCGTGTTGATGCGCATAGGCCGGTGTGGCCGGCAGGCTCCACTGCTGCCAGCCGGCCAGCAGTTTCTGATAGCGCAGGGCCAGTTGCGTGCGCCGTTGGATAAAGCCGTCCAGTTGTTTCAACTGATGCAGGCCCAGGGCTGCCTGCAGATCCATCATGTTGTACTTGTAGCCCGGGGTGATGATCTCGTAGTGCTGACTGCCCTTTTTGCCGAAACGGTCCCACGCCTCCCGGTCCATGCCGTGGAAACGCAGCAGGGCGATGTTCTCCGCCAGTGCCGCATCGCGCGTGGCGATGGCGCCGCCTTCGCCGGTGGTCATGTTCTTGTTGGGATGAAAGCTGAACACCTGGGTGTCGCCAAAGCCGCCGATGCGTCGCCCTTTGTATTCCGTGCCGATGGCGTGGGCCGCGTCTTCGATCACGCGTAGGTTATGTTTCTCCGCCAACGCGTACAACGGGTCCAGATCCACCGGCAGACCGGCGAAGTGCACCGGCATGATGGCGCGGGTGCGTGGGGTGATGGCGGCCTGGATACGCGCGATGTCCATGTTGTAGGTGCCCGGCTCCACGTCCACCAGCACCGGCGTGCCGCCGGTGAGCACGATGACATTGAGGGTGGCGGCGAAGGTCATGGGGGTGGTAATCACCTCGTCACCCGGTTGCAGCTTGAGTGCGGCGAACACCAGGTGCAGGCCGGCGGTGGCGGAGGACAGGGCCAGCATATAGGGTGCGCCCACATAGGCCTTGAGGTCGTCCTCGAACTGCTTGACCCGCGGTCCGGTGGTGATCCAACCGGACTCGAGGCAGGCCACCACTTCGTCGATAGTGGCGCGGTCGATGCTCGGGCGGGAGAAGGGCAGGAAATCGGCGCTCATATATATAGTATCCGGCTAGCTGCGCGTGATGAGGTAGACACCGGCGATGATGATGAGGATACCGGTGATGCGTGTCGCGGAAAGGTCTTCCTGAAACAGGTAATACGCCGCCACGGCGTTGACGATGTAACCGACGCTGAGCATGGGATAGGCAAAGCTCACCTCCACCCGTGACAGCACCAGTATCCACACGCCGACACTCACCACATAGAGAAAGATGCCGGCGACCACAAAGGGGTTGGCCGCCACCTGCAGGCCGATGGGCAGCGCGTTGCTCCAGGCAAATTCAAAGAAACCGATGCGGCGCATGCCTTCCTTGAGCAACAGCTGGGCGCCGGCATTGAGCAGCACCCCGAGGAGGATCAGCGGCATATAGGTCATGGTTGTGTCTCGTTGTTGGTCAGCAGCACGTGCTTACCGACTTGCGCCAGCAGGATAAAGCGGCCGCGGTTGTCCGCCACCAGCTGATCGTAGGCGCTGCGCTTGGCTAGCATATAGACCGTGGCTTGGCTTTGCCAGCGCTGCCAGAAGGTGTCTTCGTCGATCATCCAGCCGTTTACGTCGCCGTTCTCCATGCCGAATTCGAGTTCGCCCTTGTAGTCCACCACGGTCACGCGGCGCTCGAGGTAGACCGGTAGGTCCTGGTAATAGCGATGGTAGCTCATGACCTCGGTGTCCGGGCCGAGCAGCGGTTTGAGTTTCAGCGCCAGCGCCTTGGTTGAATTCTTGCTGTCCATATAGGGCAGGCCCTGGCTCACCACCGTCAGGA
>JANNJF010000417.1:0-6997 GCA_031405715.1 Gammaproteobacteria bacterium
CATTGCAGCAGCCTGTTTGGCATGGCAAAACCGCCGTTTTCGGTCCGCTAGCATGGCGGATGACCACCGCAAAGAACTGGGTGTTCAGAAACATTTCCCATACCGGCAGCATTTCGTTGGTTTTCCGGCCCAAAATAAATATGCAGACGCAGGCTCGGCGGACCTAGCAGGCTGTTGAAAAACAGCCTGCGTGCGGCCCATGGACGGGGCGCCATTTTTACCTGTCCCCGCAGGGGAAAAAGCCCATGGATGGGCTTTTTCAGCAATCTGCTAGACCACCCGCAGATTCGGCGGCGTTATTTCGTCAATCGCCGACACACCACCGGTCAGTACCTCCGGATTCTGTATGCCAAAGTATTTGAACATGCTGGCCGCGATCGCGAACGGTTCACATTGGTAACTGTCGGGGGTGGGAGAGGTAAACTGACGATTTTCATAGGCCGTGCCGATGCGCTGGGTTTTGCCCACGAGTTTGCCCAAACGCCTGCCTGCAATGCCCGCGCCCCCGAGGGTGTAGAAGTTCTGGTTGTTGCCGTGATCCCAGCCCAGGGTGTCGTTGAGATTGACGTTCCGGCCGAAGTCTCCGTAAACATTGATGATGATGTCGTTGCGGTTGCTGGCCCGAAGATGCGCCATCGCCGCGCTGAGGGCGGACATCAGGTCGTTCATGCGCGCCGGGTAGTTGGTCAGCGCTATGTTGTGGTCGTCCCAACCGGGGCCGGCGCCATTGATGGCAATGAACAGCGTATCCGGATTCATCAGTGCGAGACTCACCGCTGCCTTGAGGGCCCGCCCGAGTCGGGTGTTGGCGTAGACCACCCCCGCGGGCAGGGCCGCATCCACCATGGTTCTGTTGAACTGGGTCAGGATGTATTGATCGAGTTTGGCGCGATTCGCCAGGCTGCGACTCATCTCCACATAGCGAACGCCGTAGGCCGCCGTGACATTCGTGGCCAGGGCCTCCAGGGTGACATCGTCAGCCGAGCCCGCCGGTAGAAAGTTGTTGGACGCCCGCTGGTACGGGTTGCCCACCAGATCCTGATCGAGGGCGATGGGCAGGACGGCGGAGGGAATAAGGGTGGGGTTATCCCCCTCGCTATAGATGCGCGATTGACCCTCGAAGGAAACAAACGGCAGAAACAGCGTGTTGATGTCGCGCGCACCAAACGCGCCATGGGCCGCCAGGACCCCCGCGAGGGTGCGGGCGATGCCTGGGTTGCCCACGTCGACACTGCCCACGAGGTTTTGCAGAATGCTGCGGCCGTGCGCCTTGTTGTCGTCGCGCACGCGATTGATCGTGCGATAGACGGACAGATCGCCCGCTGTGAGCATAGACTCCATGAGGTTACCGCCGGCATTGCCCCAGAACCCATTGCGCGTGTAGACGCTACCGGTTACGTTGGGCTGCAAAGTGACCGGATAAGGATTCTGTGAATAGAAGTTGATATCGGCGATGTTCGTGAGGTTGCCCGCCAGCTCGGACGGCCCACCGTAGAGAAAAACATTAATGACCTTCGGCAGGATAGCGGGGCGCACATACTGCACCTGGTCGAGCAACACGGCGCGCGCCACCACCGCGCTTTGTGTTGCCCGGGATCCCATCGGCCTGGAGCTAATGGTGTAATCGCTGGCCAGGGCGCGTGAGACGACGGCGCTGGCACCGAGGGCACTTACTGCTTTGAGGAAAGATCGTCTTTTCATGGCGTCACCTACCTGCCTTCGCGCAAGCTGTAAAGTTCGGGAAGTCGTGCGATATATTCGAATACCAGCATGGCCTTCGCGACCCGGTCGCTGGTGTAACCCTTGGCCAGGATAATTTGTTTGAGTGTGGCCAACTCAGCTGGTTGTGCACGACGCAGCACCGTGGACAAAAACAGGTAGTTGATGAAGTCATCGCCAGACAGGGCGGCCGCCGCCGGGTCATCCAGCAATGTCGCCACCGACCAGCCACCATTAGTATCGGTCGCGCTGCTCAACAGATTCAGCAACAGCGACTCACGCACCAGCTTGTGGTGCAGTGAGAAGTTCAAGGTGTCGGTGGGCACGCGCGGTGAGCGCCCAAGTTTGTAGAGCATTGATCCCTGCCCCATGCGCAGCAGCGTGACTGCCGCAGATTCGGGATTGCGCACGTCAGTGAAAGTGTCGAAAAAGTTCGCTGCAGGCGTCCAGCCAAGACGACGCGCCAAGCCGAAAAACGATTCCTCGGCATTTCTGGGCCGCACGGTGTAGAAAAGGTACTCACGCGAGAACAGAATCGAAGAAAATAGTTGGTCGAAGGTGGTTGGCTTCGCTGCGACGATGCTCGCGATCAACTGGTTTTTCGTCTCCAAAGTGGCATTAAAGAAGAATTGGTTGACCAGCACCGTGGCCAGGGTAGGAATCAAATCTACGTGATTGGCCAACGCGCGGTAGAAGTCCTCACAGGTTACAACGCTGGTGCCGAGCAACTGCTGCGGCACGGTGTTGGCGTTGGCACTGCGTGCGATACTGGATATGCCATTGGCATCGTACACTACACTCCAGTTCTTGCAGGCAGTGGCGGCCAGTGGTACCTCCGCGTCGACAAAGCGTGCGAGGAAAATCTCCAGCATCTCGCGTGTATTGTCTTCTGGCGAACGGAAGCGTTCCCAGTTCGGCGGCGAAATCACGTGCTCATAGACGATATCGCGTATCGCCCTGCCTTCACCCATCATCCGTACCAGGCGCTGGTAAATACTGGCTACGGCCGGGCTGCGAACTGATTCCAGCTCCAGCGCGGGCGAAAACAGGATGGAATTCATGAGTACATAGGCCATCCACCGGTGATAGTAATCACGGCTCAATGGCATCTCGAACAATTCTGCCTGGGGCAGCACCATGGGTTGTGTCGAGAAATATTTAGTGGTGGCGGTAGGTGCGGCCTCGGTGAAATAGGTATAGGCATTGGCCCTGGCCAGATAGGGCGCAGGGTCTGGCAGCGGCGTCGCCAGCGCTACGCGTAGACGGTCGACAGTCAGAGCATCCATCTTGAGAGATGGATTTCCAGTGCCCTTCGTGAGGTCGAAGAACTGCCGCGCCGGCTCACCCTGGTAGAGGGTGGACAACAGGTTGTTAATCACCGCGTATCGCTGTATGGGGGTAAGGAGATTGAATTCAGAGATGCTGAGGGGAGCAACATTCGCCGTAGTGGGAGTGGGCGAGGCGCGGAACCCGGCCGGCATTCGCTGCGTGGCGGCGGATGCGCCGGTACTGCCGATGGCCACAGCCGTGGACAGACCTAGAACGATTAGAAATCGAAGATTCATGCTCGCCTCCCTAGCGTTTGTTATTGCCCCGTTCTTGTGATGGATATGAATTTTTTAGTTCTAGTTCGTGTTCTTTCGGGCTCTGTGCATAGTGCATACCTGTTCGCCTTTCTGCAAGGTTCTTCCGCCCAGATACGACGCACCTCAAGGTTTTGCCGATCAGCGGTAGCAAGGTTTCAGTGTCTTCTTAATAGTTAGCGACAATAGGGGTGTTGTTGATGCCACCTCAGGTGCGAAAATCTGCAGCGCGCTATGGGAGATTTGCGCAGATTGCTGACAACAGGGTGAAACGCTTACAGCCGATGCTGTCTGCGCTGAAGAAAACGCCCTATCCGTGCGGGCGAAATAATCAATCGGCCGCGGAATTCAACATCCACCCAATCGATTCACCGGCACGCAGTGGCACCAGCACGCCACTGTCGAATTCAAGCTCATCAGGCACCAACCAAGATTTCTTCACCAACGTAAGCACGTCTTGGTTACGCGCCAGACGATAAAAATCCGCACCAAAATGGCTGGCGAAGGCCTCGAGCCGGTCGAGTGCGCCGACGGACTCGAAGGCCTCGGCGTACAGCTCCAGTGCGGCATGCGCGGTGTAAATGCCGGCACAGCCACATCCGGCCTCCTTGGTATCGCGCGCATGCGGCGCACTGTCGGTGCCGAGAAAAAACCGGGGATCGCCACTCACCGCCGCCGCCAGCAGCGCGCGCCGGTGTTCCTCGCGCTTTAGCAGCGGCAGGCAATAATGATGCGGGCGTATGCCGCCACGAAACATGGCGTTGCGGTTGAGCAGCAGGTGATGGACGGTAATAGTCGCAGCCAAGTGTGTATCGACGGAACGCACATAGTCGACCGCCTGGCGCGTGGTGATGTGCTCGAATACCAAACGCAGCTCGGGAAAGTCGTGGCGTAAAGGGATCATTACACGCTCGATGAACACGGCCTCGCGATCGAAGGCATCCACCTCCGGGTCGGTGACTTCGCCGTGCACCAACAGCGGCATCTCGAGCTTTTGCATGGCCTCGAAGGCCGGGTAACAGCGCTTGAGATCGGTCACGCCGCTGTCGGAATGGGTCGTGGCGCCTGCCGGATAATATTTAATCGCATGCACAATACCACTGGCGCGCGCCGCAACGATCTCCGCCGCGGACGTACGGTCGGTGAGATACAGGGTCATGAGCGGCTCGAAACGCATCCCCGACGGCAGCGCCGCGAGGATGCGTGTGCGATAGGCCTGTGCCTGCTGGGTGGTGGTCACCGGCGGCTTCAGGTTGGGCATGACGATGGCGCGGGCGAAACGCCGGGCGCTATCGGCCAATACCGCCTCCATGTGGGCGCCGTCCCGCAAGTGCAGGTGCCAATCGTCGGGTCGTGTGAGGGTCAGGCGTTGTGGAGGCATGCTTGCGTGTCTCGTGAGAACTACAGCGATTGTATCGGTCGGCCGCGGCGGACGCCACCTAGGTCAAACGCGCACGCATAATTCCGCTACCAAATGCCGCCCAGCAAGCCAATGCCGTGTGCACCATGGCGCATGGCGGTTTCCAGGTGTTCGCGCCGCATACCACCAAGGGCGAACACCGGCACAGGATAGCCCTGCACCAACGCTGCAAAATTCCTCCAGCCGATTCCAGCAACCCCGGGGTGGGTGGCGGTCGGCAGCACCTGCGACAGCACAACAAAATCGGCGCCGAGTTCGGCGGCGCGCACCAATTCGTGCGCGTCATGGCAGGAGGCGGCCCACATTGGCGTGTCCGGCGCTTGTTGCAACTGCAACAACTGCCTGCCACTGACGTGCACACCGTCGGCGCCGACGCGGTGCGCAAGTTCCGCATCGCGGCTGATCAACACCTTGGCGCCCTGGGCGTGCGCCGCCGCCACCACATCCCAGGCGAACTGCGCGAACTCAGCCGGCGGCATGTCGGGCTCGCGCACCTGGATCAGGCGCACACCGTTCGTCAATGCAGCCGCAAGGCGCTGCATGAATTCGCTGACGCCATACTTCGCGGCATGGCTGATGGCATACAACGGCGGCAGACGTAACGCACCCAGCACTTTGTCGTTGGCCGGCAACAGCGGTCCGACCGTGAGCGCCTGCGGGTCCTGCCACGACAGGTGCTGGCCTTCGCGTCCATGCGGCTCGCCGTGCCAGTCGGTCACACGGTAAAAATGCAGGCGTACGCGCCTGTCCGGATAGGTATGCTCGCGGGTCAACCAGGGAAACGCGCGCTCGATCTCGATGCCGATTTCCTCATGCAGCTCGCGCACCAGGGCGCGCAGTGCGTCCTCGCCGGTCTCGATCTTGCCACCGGGAAATTCCCAGTAACCTTCGCACGGCTTGCCGCGCGGACGCAGCGCCAGCAGCACGCGGCCGTCGGCGCGTTGCACCACCGCCACCGCCACATCGATCATCGGTTGGTTTTGCGCAGTGTTGGTCACAAGTTCACCGGGATAATGGCCCTTAGGCAGGGCGCTGCACCTTAAGAACGTTCTACATAATACCTTGAATAATGCCGCATAACCGAGCCGTTGTCGCTGCAGGCTGGATATCTCGCCCACCGTGGCGACACCGATTGAAGGGTCTGAAATGTGTAGTGCCCTACCTAAGTGCCCTATTTCGGGCGCTGGTGGTTTATCCTGCACACCGCCCTTTCCCCCTGGCGGCAGGCCGATTAGAATCGGTAGCCCGGACAGGGCGGCGCACTACAAAAAGAGGAAGTGAATGAGTCTGATTTTTTTGTGCCTCACGGCCCTGCTGCTACTGGTGAATCTCGCCGGCCTGGCCCTGTTATTGCGGCCGTGGTTGCCGTACTACCCCCTCGCCAAGGTGGTGGGGGTGTTGGGTTTCTGCCTGCTGTTGTTCTTTGTCGAACACGTGGTCGGACTGGGCAGGCTCACCTGGGTATGGCCCCTCAGCAGCGCGCTTTCGTTGACGGCCATCTATCGCTGGCGTGGCGAACTCAAGGCCGGCCTGTGGCGGCAGGAACTGGTGTTTGTGCTGATGTTTGCCGGCGCGTTGTTTTGGAAGTTCTTCTTTCCGAACATCGACGCCCATGCCGAGCAGCTGACGGACCTGGCCTTTATTACCAGTTATATGTCCGGCGTCACCCTGCCGCCGCCGGATTATTGGCTGCCGGATCATCGCCTCGATTTTTATTATACCTTCCAGCCGTATGGCGCCGCGTTGCTCGGGCGCATCCTGGGCCTGACACCGGGTTACGCCATGAATCTGGCGACGGTGATCCTACTGTCGATGCTGGCGAGTCTGGCCTGGTTCGTGGCGGGGCGTTTCTGTGCGCCGCGCTGGCCGCGGGTCCTGCTGGTGTACGCCATCATGTTGGGTGGCACCGGCATCGCGCCGCTCACGCACTTTATTCTGGATCAAACCAAGGCCGGAGCTGACCGGGCCTTTGCCGCCACCACCAACCTCTGGGCCAACGTGCGCTTTGCCGGCATGTTCGATGCGGAGCTCAAGGACAATACACTCACCCGCGCGCTCTTTTCTAAATCCGCGACGCCGACCCCGGCCAGCCCCTATTCCCAGGCACGCGACCTGCCCCTCGAGACCATCAGCTATCTCACCTTCCAAGGGGAATATCACGCCCCGCAGGGGGGATTTCTATTAATGTTCCTGGCACTGGCCTGCCTGACGCTGCTCGAGGCGCCGAAACTGAAAGCCGCCCAGGTTGGCGTGCCCGACGACAGCACTGCAGCGC
>JANNJF010000418.1:0-3483 GCA_031405715.1 Gammaproteobacteria bacterium
GTGAGGTTCAAGCCGGTGCCACCGGCCTTGAGGCTGATGAGAAACAGCGGCACTGCGCCGGCCTGGAAACGGTCGATGGGGGTGGCGCGGTCACGGGTGTCGCCGGTGAGCAGTACGTAATCAATGTCGCGTTCTTTCAGCGCCGCCTCGATCAGCGCCAGCATACTGGTGAATTGCGAAAACAGCAGCACGCGCCGGCCTTCCTCCAGCAGGGGTGGCAGCATTTCCATCAGCAGTTCGAGCTTGGCGGAGCGCTTTACCTTCTTTGCGCTATCCAGCTTCAGCAGGCGCGGATCGCAACAGACTTGGCGCAGCTTCAGCAGCGCGTCCAGGATCACGATCTGGCTGCGGGCGAGGCCCCTCTTCTGGATTTCGCTGCGCACCTTGTCGTGCAGCGCCAGGCGGATGCTCTCGTAGAGATCGCGCTGCGCGCCCTCCAGCTCCACGGCGCGCACCATCTCGATCTTGGGCGGGAGTTCCGTGGCTACCTGTTCCTTGGTGCGCCGCAGGAGAAACGGCGCCAGCCGCCGCGCCAGTGCCTGGCGGCGTCCGTGGTCGGCGTGTTTCTCGATGGGCGTGCGGAACAGCTGGCGGAAGCGGCGTTCGTCGCCGAGCAGCCCCGGCATGAGAAAATGAAACAGCGACCACAGTTCGCCCAGATGATTTTCCATGGGCGTGCCGGTGAGACACAAACGGTGGCGCGTCTTGAGTCGTCGCACCACCTCGGCCGCTTTGGCCTTCGGGTTCTTGATGGCCTGCGCCTCGTCGAGGATGACGATGTGATAGTCCTGGGCCAGCAACGCCTCGGCATCACGCGGCAGCAGCGGGTAGGTGGTGAAGATCACATCGTGTCCAGCGAGGCGGGCGAAGTCCTGGTGGCGCGTGCTGCCGTGCAGTGTGAGCGTGCGCAGTTGCGGCGTGAAGCGATCTGCCTCGCGCCGCCAGTTGTGCATGAGGCTGGTGGGCGCGATCACCAGCGCCGGCCGGTCGAGGCGGCCAGCTTCCTTTTCTACTGCCAGGTGCGCCAGCGCCTGCACGGTCTTGCCCAGCCCCATGTCGTCCGCCAGCACACCGCCCAGTTCGTATTCGCGCAGGAATTGCAGCCAGTTGAGCCCCTCGCGCTGATAGGCGCGCAGCTCCGCCTGGAGACCCGCGGGCGGTTGCACTGGGCGGATGCCCTGGAAGTCGCGTAGCCGTGCCCCGAGCTCGCGCAGCCGCTCGCCGCCGGACCAGGCGAGGGGCGCGCCGAGGGCGGCTTCGAGGTGGGTCAACTGCCCGGCCTGGGCGCGCGCCAGGGTGAGCCGCCCGCGGCTGTCGAGGGGGTTGTCGCCGTAGAGTTCCGTGAGCGTCGCCAGCACACTGCGTACGCGCGCCATGGGTATGGGCAGCAGCCGGCCGTCCGGCAGCCGCGCCAGCACGCGATCCGCGTCGGCCAGCGCATCGATGTCCTCACGCGCGAGCTTGGCCTCGCGCAGCCAGTCGAGCAGCAGCGGCAACAGGTTCACGCGCTCGCCGTCCACGCTGATGCCGAGGGCCACGCCGAACCAGTCCGACGTGGCGTCCTCCTCGATGTCGGCGTACCAGTCCGCCTCGGCCTCCACGATGCGGTAGGGATAGTCGGCGTCGATGGCGATCTGCCAGCCGGCTGCGCGTAATTGCGCGACGCCATTCATGCCGAAGTCGAGCAGCGCATGCCCGCGATCCTCGTCCATCAGCCACCAGTCGTGGGCGCACTCTTTGGGCGGGTTGTTGAACAACTCCAGCTCGCACAGCGGCACAAAACCCCATTCACCCAGCGTCGCCAGCGCGCGGCCCTCTGCCGGGAGGTTGCGCACGATGCGCACGAGTTTATCGCCGGCCACACGCAGGAGTTCCTGCCGGGGATCATCCGGGGTCACAACGATGCCGTCATAGTCGAAGTGCGGCCGCGCCAGCTCCGTGTCGAGGCGGTTCACGCCGAGGCGCCATTGCTGTTCCACCCGCAGCGCCAGCGACTGGTGCAGCAGGCGCAGATGCGGGATTGGCGCGATGCGTTGCACGCGCGCCGCGCCGAAAACCTGTGGCAGCGCCGGCGCATCCTGCGCGAAGTAGCGGGACAAGGCCGCGCGCGCCGCCGGCGCCTGGTCCGGTGCGATGGATGGCGCGGCGAACAGTTCTGCAGCCAGTACATCGGGCAGGCCGGTGATGAGGGGGCCGCATTGCGCCTGGGCGGCATCCACGTACCAGGGTGGCGTGAGCGGCAGCACGACATCGACATTCCCGGCGTCGCGGCATTCGATGCGCTGGCGGCCGTCGTCCTCCACGTGCCAGCCCGGCACACCGTGGCGCGGCTCGCCCAGCGTCAGCGGTGGGTGGTTCTTGTTCAGCCAGTGGCAGCGTCCGGTGGCGAGCAGCATCGCCAGCACGCGCGTACCCTCGGGGCCGCCCAGGGGATAACTGCCGAAGCCGCCACCCACCAGCACCTCCTGCCGCAGTACTTCGAGCCAACGAAAGATAGCGCGATCGGCGTCGCTGACGCAGCGCGCGCTGCTTTGCAGCCCGCCGCTAAACGACTGGGCCTTGCCATAACCGCCGGCCTTAAGAAGACGCACGAGTTGGATGTCGACCCAGGCATAGGCCAGGTGCAGGCGTTGGTCGAGACGCAGGAGATAGATCAGTCGCTCGCCGGCGTCGGGTGCGGGCACCGCGCCGCGCGGTGCGGCGGTGCGTTGCGCAAGTCGATCCAACCAGATGCGCAGCGCCGGGTCTTCGACCGGCGGCGCGGGCTTGTGCGGCTTGGCCGCCTTGGGTGGGGCTGCACTCACTTTGTTGAGGGAGAGTGCCTCCAGCAGTGTGGCGACCACATGTTTGCAATTGAAACCCACCGGGCAGGTGCAATCGCCCTCGATGCGCGCGCGTCCGGCGCGCGCGCTATGGATGGCGATGCTGGCCCGATAGGGCTGTTTACCGCTGCCGCGTATTCTGGCCGTGATCAGGCCGTCGTCGGGGTCCACCGCCAGTCCCATCACCTGCCCGCGCGCCTGGTAGTCGCGTCCGCGCGCCAGATAGGCCGCAGAAAATTCGCGCTTAAGATCGGACTCAGTGAACAGAGGCATCGTGGTTGTGACGATCGGTCGGGTAATGGATGTCGGGGAATATTATCGCGCAAGAGGTCGCCGTGGAATCGGGAGGGAGGAAAAAACAGAAATTATTGTCTTTGATCGCGATTTTCACCCCGACCTTGATCCCTGTCCGGGGTTGGGGCCGATCCAAGGAGTTGGTGCCTCCTCCGATCAGAACGCGGCAGGTGGCCGGGTGTGTTCAGTGTTTCTGCGCCGGCGCACTGCTCACCGGGCGGGTCACAAATACCTGCTCCACATCGACGGCGTCGAAGGCGTAGTGTTTGCCGCAAAATTCGCAATCGACACTGACGCTGCCCTGTTCCACCAGCAGGTTGTGATGTCTTCGCGCCCGAGCATGTGCAACACCGCCTCCACCCGCTCA
>JANNJF010000419.1:0-15254 GCA_031405715.1 Gammaproteobacteria bacterium
TCAGCAGGCTGTCGACCGCAAGACCCCGTATGCGAATACGATCCACCGCCTGCGCGAGCAGCGCCGAATCCACGCCCTGCGCTTCCGGCGTTGAGGTGCGCCAACCCTGCGTCGGCCAATATGTCGGGGTCACCGGGGGCAATGCCGTCGGCGGCGTTACGCACCCGCCGGTTGCGGCCAGCCATAGCAGCGCGAAAACCCGGAGCAAAGAGGAATTGTTTCTAATGTTGGTCATCTGGAATATTGGCGAGCATTACTCGCTACCCCGGGTTTTACCAGTCGACAGAATCTACTTCATCGGCGATGCGTTTGAGCTTTTCCATGACCGTCTCCTTCACTGGGCTGAACGCGCCATGCTGCCTTGCCCTATGGGCAAGGTCTATGCGTTAGGTCAATAAATCGGGCTGTCGGCCTGAAATCGGCTCTTCAACTTCGGCACCGGGGCCAACCTTGAGTACCCGATGAGCGCCGCCCCGAGGACCATCATCCACAGCGGTAACAGCGCATTGTTGATATCCGCAACTATCTGAACTAAATGCGTGATGTTGCGGAACGCCCCAACGACAAATAACACCGAAAAAACGATGCCCGACCACCCGAGCCATCTGGGAAATCGCAACTCGTGGCGTAGCGAAAGCCCTGCCAGAAAGAAAAATGAAGCGGCAGGCGTGTCTATTAATGTTTTCGTAATACCTTGACAGCGCCCACCCGCACCCCAACCCGAGCCACTTGCCATTGCCCACACATACTCAATCCAGGACTTGCTGCATGACGCTTCACAAGCATGCTGAGAAAATCAGTGACGTCTTGACCATGCCGGCTATATCGACGCATCTTGCCACTGACCTACGAGTGCGGCGCGCGGATCGCCATGCAGTGCCAGCCTGAACCGAACTTCATTCTCGGTCTCCGCAGCATTCAGGGTGGCCTTCGCGCCGTAAAACACCGGTCCCTTGATCCAGAGCTGCAGCGTTTGAGCCGTCGACTCGGGTTCACGTAGCCGCGCCATGCATAGACCGGCGACGCGCTGCACGTACTGCCTGCAAATTTGACTCCGCATCAACCACTGCCGGGATATCTCATGATGAGGCCAGCGCGCGCGGCTCCGACACCGTCCTGTCCTCATGGATGCGCCCGTCGAGGATGCTCACCACCCTTTGAGCGTGCTTCATGATCTTTGGATCGTGGGTAGCGAAAAGCAACGTCACGTGCTGCTCCCGGTTCAGGCGTTGCATGAGTTGCAGGATGTCTTCCCCGGTCTGAGAATCGAGGTTCGCGGTCGGTTCGTCCGAGAGCACGATGCTCGGGCCGGTGACCAGGGCCCGGGCGATGGCCACGCGCTGACGCTGGCCGCCGCTCAATTCCTCGGTCTTGTGCTGGGCGCGGTCGGCAAGGCCGACGCGTTCCAGCATGTCGAGAACCTTGCGCTGCCGTTCCGCCTTCGGCACCTTCTTCAGCACCAGCGGCAGCTCCACATTGCCGAAGACGCTCAGCACCGGAATGAGGTTGAAGGACTGGAAAATGAAACCGATCCGGTCGCGTCGGATTAGCGCAAGCTCCCGGTCATCCAGGCGGTTCACGGCCCGGTCGTCCACCCACACCTCGCCGGAGGTCGGCTGGTCGAGCGCACCCAACATCTGCAGCAGCGTCGATTTGCCGCTGCCGGACGGTCCGACCAGCGCCACAAATTCGCCTTGCGCAACGTCCAGCGACACATCGCGCAGCGCATGCACGACGGTCTGGCCGAGCTTGTACTCCTTGCTCACCGATTTCAGCGAAATACTCATGGCACGCTCTCCTTTCAAAAACCGACGCTGAGGCCAAGTTCCACCGCGTTCGATACCGGGCTGTTGCCGAATTCCGAATCGCGTGAACCCTGGTTATGCAACAACACGAGCCGCAGCTCGTAGTAATCCGAGGCCGCATACTTCCCCTGCAGGCGCAGCGAGTAGGATCGATCCCTGGGCAGGAGCGCGCTCAGGTCGAGCGTGTAGCGCTCGCGGATTTCGTCCTGATAACCAACCAGCACATAGCCACGGTTCATGCCGGTCACGCGGAATTCGTCTACGATCGACGTGCTGGCGCCGCCGGCGATCTGTGTCTCGGCCGCGAGAAAGTAGTTCGCGCGCTCGGCGGGCGTGTATCCCTGAGCGTTTGAGTAATATTCCAACGTCACCTGGCGTCTGCCTCCGAGATTGAGGCCCGTGCCGATGACGGCCTGCCAATAGGGATCGTCCTTCGGGAGGAGCGCGCCGGAAGCGTTGTAGTAGTGGCGATAATTGTGTTCGAAGCGCGCTGCTTCCGAGTAGAGCGTTATGCCCGGATAGATGTCCGCCGAGAACGAGCCGCCCAGCATGCGCTCGTGGTCGCGTCCGTCGCGGTAACGCTCGCCGTCGAAGTAATAGAGCGCGTAATCGCTTTTCCTGCCGGCGAAATTCCATTTGAGGCCCCAGCGATTCTGATCGCGGAGGTAGGCGCGGTCGTAGTTGCGGGTCAACACCAAATCCATTGACCACGGGCCAGTGACGCGGCTGGCCCACAGCATCGGCTGGCCCTCGGTCTCGCGGCTAGGGTCGAGGGGATCGCGCGGCGGCACCACCACGTTGACGGGATTAAATCCCTGCGCATGCCCCCAGTTGATACGGCGCTTGCCCAGGTTCGCAAACCAGCCTTCGCCCTTCCAGTCCACGAACAGTTCATCCATGCGCATTTCCTGGCGCAGGCTGCCATCGGGTTCGCGCTCGCTGGTCAAGGAACCGAATCCCTTGAACAGCCAACGCCATTGCCTGGCCTCGTCATGGCTGTCGCTCAGCGTCAACCGCGTTTCCAGCACATTGCGGCTCTCCTCCAGCGGCCTGACGCGATTGCCGGGATTGATACGCAAATCCTCGTTCAGGTCGCTCTGTATATTCCGTAGATACACCGACCCCTCCGTTTTGATGTGCCCTGTTTTTTCACGCTCTACATCCACTGTCCTGTCCGTTGCTGTCTTGTTCCCAGCCTTGGCCCCATCGAGTACGGCAAACGGGTCTTCGTTATCCAGCGCACGCTGTGCGCCAGGTGTCGGGCTTTCCTGCGCGGACTCGGCGAGCACATCGGCGTTACCAAGTGTCATGTGCATAACACCCATCACCAACGCCACCCGCAGCCAATATTTCACTTGCCAACTCCTTCTGCATACCCGGTCAGCGCTTCATTAACGCGCTTTCGCGGAAGGTTTCCGGCGGGAAGCCGGTGCCGGGTGTGACCTTGACGTAACGCACCACGGTCTTCTTGTCACGCTCCAGCACGCTGCTCATCACGAAGGTATCGGGCATCCCGTGCGGCGCGCCAGCCACGGCCGGCGAGGATGCCTTCATGTCGAGGCGCTTCAGCAGCTGCTGCGAGAAGGTGTAGAAGTCGCGCCGCAGCGGGAAATAATCGGTCTTGCGCACCCAGTAAATAATCCTGGCGTAGGCGGTGCTTTCGTCGCGCGCGCTGAGCTCCAGCTTGTACGTGTCTTCGTCGCGCAGTTTTTCCGACCCGAGCAGCTTCGGGGTGTATTCCTTACTCAGGCGCGGCGACAGCAGATCGGTGTTGGAGAAATCGCTATTCGAGAGGCTGTTGGACTCGGAGATGCGCACCGCGCGGTTGATGTTCGGCAGAAACAACCAATAGTTCTTGCGGCCGGCCTGCAGCATCTTTTCGCCCTCGTTGCGCGGCGGGAACGTCGTTTCCGCCAGTACGTGATCGGTGTCCTGATATTTCAGGGTCATGCGATAGGTCTTGCGCAGCGCATTCTCGCGATAGACGAGAAACTCCAGTTCAACCGTGGCGTTCCGCAGATTGAGGTCCCACTGGTCGTCCGCCCGGTCCAGTATCTGCAATGCAGTAATTTCTTCCGCCAAGCCGGCCAAGGGCACGAATGCCATCAGGAGCATACCGATGAGCGGCACGGCCCGGATTCCCCAACCACGTCGTTTCGTGCATCGTTTCTGTTGCATATCAGTCCTCCGCCAATGCATCCACCGGATTGAGGTTGGCCGAGCGCGATGCTGGCCACCAGGCCGCGACCACACCCACCAGCAGCGGCATGCTGACGCCGAACACACTCATGAACGGATCCATCTGCGGGAAGATGATCAATTCCTGGGTGGTTCCGGGTGCCGGCGGGAGATGGATGCCGCCGTGGCTGGCGATAAACACCGTCAGCACGCTGGCAAGTGCCAGGCCAGCGGCCGCACCGATAACACCGATCACCAGTCCTTCCGCCAGAAACAAGCGGCGTACCTGGTTCTTTTCCATTCCCAGGGCGCGCAAGGTACCGATTTCCCGTTTGCGTTCCATGACGGCCATCGCCATGACATTGCCGATGCCACCGCCCACCAGTATGAATAAAACGAAACCGACGGCCGCCGATATCACCTTGAATGAGGCGATGGCCTGGGCATAAATCGGTATCAGTTCCGCGTAGCCGCGAAGCGCGTAGGGAATGCTGTCAGTGCGCAGTGCGGCCTCCACGTGTCGCATCATGCCGGGGATGGCGTTGAAATCCGTCGCGCCCACCACGACCTGCGATACGCGGTCGCCGACCCGCAGCAAACGCTGGGCATCCTCCAGGCGCATTTCCAGATAGATGGTGGAGGGAAAGTGCCGGCCGTTTTTGGTCCCCACCAGCGTGCCATAGGTCAGGTTCAAGCCACCGTGGAATGTCCGCACGACGATCGTCACCGGGTCGCCGATCCTGATGCCCAGCATGGCGGCCAGGTCTTCGCCCAGAATCACGCCACCGGCGGTTTCATCGAGGGACTTGCCGGCGACGATCAGGTCTTCCTGGCGTGACAGCGTCTGTTTCTGCCGGGCGACATCCACGCCCCGGCCGTCGAAGAACGTGCTCTTGAGTCCGCTGCTGACCATGCCGGAAAAGTTCAGTTTGCCGAAGGCGGCGCGCACGTTCGGCATTTTGCCGATGCGCTCCACCAGTTCGGCGCCGCTGCCCATGGTCACCTTCAATGTTTCCGACTTCCGCAGATCCTGGTAGTCGCGATGTTCGACCTGAAATGCCCCGGTGCTGGAATCGATCTCGAACTTGGCCCAGTCCCGTTGCATGCCGTTGATGAAGTTCCCCGTGCCGATGATCACCAGCACACCGAAGATGATGGAAACCTCCGTCAACAACGTCCGACGCCGGTTGCGCAACAGGTTCTTGAAGGCGAGCTGCAGAATCATGGCGGGCTCCATCCTCAGCGATAATTCAGCGATTCGATGACGTTCAGGCGACTGACCGCGCGTATCGGGATGACAGCGGCCACGGCAATACAGACAATGGGCGCCGCAACGGACAGCGCGAGCACGGACACATCCAGAACCGGACGCACCTCCTGATTGACAATGCCGCCCAGGGGAATGCCAAGATGTGCCCCAAACAGCACCAAGGCCACACCCACGGTCAATCCAATCAGCGCCCCACCGATCCCGACAATGGCGGATTCGGCATAGAGCAAGCGGTAGATGTCGAGCTTGCGCATGCCGATGGCGCGCAAGGTGCCGATTTCCCGGATGCGCTCGAAAAATGCCATCAGCAGGGCATTGCTCGTGATCACGCCCACCATCAAGACCAGAATGATCGAGATCAACTTGCCGATGCCCCCGAACATTCCGACGATGCGGCTGTAGACGGCATTGTCGTACCAGGGCGTTACCTGCCAGGGCAGGCCTCGGGCTTCAAACAGGCGAGTGAGTTCGGCTTCGACCTTGGGGACATTTTTTGTGTCATCCAGGCGCACCACCAGTTGGGTTGTGTCCTCTCCGAGATCGAACAGATTATCCCGCAGGGTTTTTCCGAGACCGGTGAATAGCAGGCTTTGCTCAAGCACACTGTCCGGTGGGAAGGTCACCACGCCGCGCACATGCACGAGGGCATTGCTCTCTTCGCCGTGGACCGTTTTCGATAACAGCACCAGTTCGTCGCCCAGGTTCAGCCCCAGGCTTTTGGCCAACGCGTGACCCACCAGCACGCCGTCCGGGTCGCTCTCCGACAGCAGCTCACCGGCCACCAGATTCTTGCCGTAATCGGGCAACACCGTCTTCAGTGTCGCCAGGTCGGAGCTGAAGCTGAAAAACGTGGCGCTCTTGTCATCTTTGCCGATCAGCCCGCCGGTCATGACCCGTGGCATGACTGCACGCACATGCGGGATCTGCATGACTTCTCCGGCCAGCGCGCGATAATCACGGATCAGGATCTTTTCCTGGTCGCTAAGGAAGAATTTCTTATAGTCTCGATGCATGATACGGATGTGACCGTCGATCTGGTTGACCAGCGAATCCGACATATTGGCCGTAATGCCGCCCGTGATGCCGTTGGTGATGACGATCATGCTGACACCAATACCGATAGCCGTGAGTATGGACAAGGTGCGGCGTCGGTTACGGCGCAGGTTGTTCCAGGCCATCGACAGGAAAAACCATGCAGTACCTTCCGTAATCATTTGACTGAAATCTCCAGCGGTTTTGTGCCTGGTCCAAAAGCGAAGCGCAGCTTTTCAAAGGTCGGCTTGCCGGAGAATAGGGAAAGCTTGAAACCATTGGAAAATCCAAGCGGCTCCGCCGGAAGGTGCAGAAAATTATGATCCAATGTGTTGTTGCCGTTTTCATCGTGAAAGACGGTCACGGCGTAGTGGCCGGGCTGCGGACGCGCAAAAGCCAGGGTGGCTTTTCCCTGTCGAACGTCCGCAACCACACGGGCAAAGGGTTTTCCGAAGAGGTCGTCTCCCTCACGAAACAGGTTTGCCACCGCCTGGCCGCGGTCATGGGTAAAACCACTGACATGGAGGATGAGATCCTCCTCCCCTTGGAAGTCCGCCCACGCCGATGTCGCAACCATACACATGACCAAGGTCCACACGCCGGCGCGAGCGGTCTTGGAGATCAGCCTGCCCTTGTTCTTCGTACCATCCGGTTTGTTTTTCATCGTGCTTGCCTCAATCGAATGAAAGTATGAAAATGAACATGTATTCATGTTCAAAACTTAACGAAGGCATTCCACGCACGCCAGAACAGCGCCGGGTATTTTGTCTATTAATGAACAAAACCCTTTGTTTTGTCTTTGATTCGCATCAAAAAGGAACAGGCCATGCCGAGAAAATCCGAGGATCGACGCCCGCAAAAGACGCGTCATGCGTTGAACGAAGCGTTGGTCGCCCTCATGGCCGAGAAGCGCTACGATTCCATCGTCGTCCAGGAGATTCTGGATCGCGCCAACATTGGGCGCTCAACGTTCTACATGCACTTTCGGGACAAGGATGAACTTCTGGTGGACGGGCTCCAGGGTCTCAAAGAACTTCTGCGCAGCACCCAGAAGGCAATGCCGACTTCTTCAAGCAAACGCCATGAAAGGGTGATTGGGTTTAGCCTGGCGATGTTCGAGCATGCCCATGGACACAGGAAACTCTACCGGTCACTCGTTGGCGGACCGGGATGGATCATCGCTCGACAACACCTCGAAGAAACTCTTGTGCAACTGATGAAAGAAGAGGCCAAAACCCATTTCAAAAGGAAAGGCTCGTCCGAGGTTCCGTTTGAACTCTTTATTCACTTTCTGGCGTCCACTTTCCTTTCAGTCTTGACCTGGTGGCTTAACTACAGAAGCCCCATTTCGCCAGACGAGATCAATGAGCTTTTTCGAGGGCTGGTTCTCCCGGCACTCGCTGCGAACATGGAATGAAGGCTGCGAGATCTTTCACGGTTTCAGCGCCAGCGCCCGGTGGACGACCCAGTAACGTTAACAGCGAAGACGACTCGGCGGCGCCTGCGCCCCACTGGCGTGACCCGCCACTAGCATCACCAGAATCACGCCTCGCTCACAGATGCAACGCCAGGCCCAGCCCCCAATACCTCGCATCGTGCGTGTAGAACTGCCCGAACGGCGTAGGGACATCGTAAAACTCCAGCAGCAGATTCCAGTTATGCCCGCTGCGGTCAACATCGCTGTTACGGCTAACACTCCCTCGTAGGACGGTGCTTGTCCGGTAAATAAACGGATTTCCGGCTTGTATTTCGTTAACAAATCTTCGAGCTGTCTCTCCAGGGAACGGTCCGCGGTCGCATGACGTCCGCACGCGCGAGTGCATGGGCCGCGCCCTAAAAACCATACTCGCGCTCTACGCGGCAGACACGAACCCGGAATTTTTTATACCATTCCTTTGCTCTGTTCTGGGCTTGGCGATGAGTTGTGGGAACCTCTAAAAATTCGAAAATGTAGGTTGGGTTAGCCCGAAGGGCGGTGCGTGTGTTGTTGGGGCTTCAGCCCCTTACAACCACGGCCTACCCCTTGCGGGTGTAACCCAACAAAACCCCGCCGACGCTGCTCCACCCTGTCTGTGAAAAGATGTCGGGTTACGCTGCGCTCTTGTCCCCGCATGGGGGAACCCGACCTGCAAGACTTGGCGTTCTTGGCGTCTTGGCGGTTAATGGCTTTTTGTTAGAGACGCTAAGGCGCCTACCAGTGGATCTGCCAGCCCGCTTCCTCCGCGGTGGCGGCGTACGGTGCACACACCCAGAGATCGGCCACCGGCTGCGTGCCCTGCAACCAAGCTCAGACACGGCGCGGCGACATCGGCTGGGGCGTCGTGTTGGGCAGTTGCAAGCTGCAAATCTTGATTATCATATCCATCGCCTCACGCGCGAGGTATACGCAAAATACTCGTCTCCAAACCTTTCCGCGAGATATCTCTCTTCGGGAACAATCAGTGCCCAGTGCACCAGCCCGATCACAGGACCAGTGAGCAGGGCCCACCACGGCATGTTGAACGCAATACTAAGCCCCACGAGCACGATAACCAGCCCGAGATACAGCGGGTTCCGGGTATAGTTGAAGATGCCATTTTGAACAAGCTCAGTGGTGGGTTTACCTGGTGCCGATGGCTGTGCGGCTCTGGAGAATTGAACCTTGGCGAGCACCACAAAGAGAATGCCCATCAATGCAACAGAACCACCGAGGGCAACCCGAATATTCGCCGGAGCAGGGTTTTCAACCGACAGCGGAAGAATATAATCAAGTGCCAGGCCGGCCAGCAGCGCGCCACCGAATATGGCATCCGATGTTTTCCAAAAACCAGTATGTGCAACTTTCATATCCATGGTGCTTATGCGCGGCTAGGGATGCTCTGAATAAGTCGGTTTTTATGTTTCGCTGTGGCGTCAATCGGCTTAATTTTCGGTGCGCAGGGCGCACCCTACCAAGGTAGCAGGTACTTGCTCAGAGGCTCCCTAGCCCAACGATCAGCTTACGGCGCACGCGCTTTTTTTGCGCGCGCCGGCCCGAAGGGCTCTTGCTTGGAGCGCTGGTTGGATTCAGTGGGCTGCAACACCACTAACCCTTACCTGGCCATCAACTTCTTGCAAGGTAACCGCCCCTAAGAATTCGCCCTTTAGATCCACGCTTTCCAGCCTCCACAGGACGCTGACGCCCAATTCCCGCCGAATACAGCCAAGATACACAAAATTCTCCGATATGCTCGACAGCAAGGGAAATTCCTGGCGCTGTGACGCAAATCGCTCGGGCGTGATTCGGGCCAACAACTCCACGCTGAAGTTTTGACTGAACAGCGAATAATCGCCTGCATTGGAACCACGTACAATACCCAAATAGATAGGCCGCGCTAATTTCTCTAACTCAACCTCGGAGAGACTGCTCAATTTCATATCGGACCTAAATCTAGCGCAGAGTTCATCGGCGCGCCACTTTTGCGCGTCCAGCGGAACGACACGTCGTGTGTTTTTTTCCGGAACGACGGTTCCCTAGTTTTTTATTGAGATGGTACGTAAGCGCCATTGAAACACAATGGCTCAATTCATTTACAGGAACCTCATCATCTTCGCGGAAGATGATGCCTCTATTTCCTTCAAACTCAAACTTGCCTCGATACATTTCTTTGAACGTATCAACCAATGTCGTTTGGCAGTGAAAATACATCGCGTACTTTCCTGCTTGAGATTTTATCTGGTCTATCCTGATGAGACTTCCGCTTTGGGACTGCGTCGTAAGATAACTGGGTTGTCCCCATTTCAAGGCCTCCTCTAACTCCCCAACCCCGTCTGTTTCTGACGCCACATCGAATATCAGTTGGCGGAGAAACAGCAACTTCCGTTTTACCTCTTTTGGGTAGGTATCGAAGATCGCGGCGACTTCTGAGTTTTCGATGTTCCTCCGCTTAGCCATTTTCTCTTCCAAGTCTCAAGAAAATACCTGCATGGAAATCGGCGAACGGCGTGCAACGATCGATGTGCATTCAATAAATTCCCGGAAAGAATTTTTTCACCCGCTTGGCATAGGCATCGTAATCCGGATACTGCTGACGCAACCAGCCCTCCTCCCGTGCCGCCTTGCGGTCAAAAAATACCAGGGTCAGCGCGGCACTCACCAAACCCGCCAGGCTGGCCCAGCAGAGGGCCCAACCCAGTGACGCGACGATCAGGCCGGTGTAAATGGGATGGCGCATGAAACCGTAGAGGCCCTGGCGGTGCAGCACGCCGTGCTCCAAGGGGCGCGGGAAGGGCGTGAGGCTGTTACCCAGGGAAAGCAGTCCCGCCATGGTCAGTAAGATTCCGAATGCAGCCAGCGACATGCCCACCAGACGCAGGGACTCACGCGCCGCCAAATACCCGTTCGCCATCCACCAGGGGAGCGCCACGGCCAACAGCAGCACCGGGATCTGGGCCAGCACCCACCAGCCACCCCGCTGGGCGAATGCGGTAAGGGTCATTTTTTCCATTGTTACTCCCTGTTATGCTCGGCTTAAGATTATGCCGAGCATTATTGCGCCGGACACTGAACGATACCAGGGTCTGCGCGGATATCCCGCGTCGTCTGCGCCGACCACCTGACCACGCTGGTGCGCAGGGCGCACCCTACAACTCCAGAGATGCCCGTTGTGACGCTATCGATCGACCACGTCGACGCCTGTCTGCCGCAGACCCAATGCACCCAGTGCGGCTATCCCAGTTGCCGTGCTTACGCCGAGGCGATGGCGCGCGGTGAGGCGGACATCAATCGCTGCCCGCCGGGGGACAGCGCTAGCATTCTGGCGCTCGCGCAACTCTTGGGTGTCGACGCCAAACCCCTGGACACGGACTATGGCCGGCACCGTCCGCGCACGCGCGCCGTCATCGACGAGGCCGTCTGTATCGGCTGCCGCAAGTGCATCGACGCCTGCCCGGTGGACGCCATCGTGGGCGCGCGCAAGGTCATGCACACTGTGATCCAACAGGCCTGCAGCGGTTGTGAGCTGTGTCTGGCCCCCTGCCCGGTGGACTGCATAGACCTGGTGCCTGCGGGTATCGCGGGCGGTACTGTCTGGCCGGAATATCCGCAGGCGGAAACCGCAGGCTGGCGCCGCCGCTACACCCAACGTCAGGCACGCCTGGCTCGGGCGGCGGCATCACCGGTGCCACGGCGTGGGGGCGGGATAAAAACACCCAGTGCTACGGCGCTCAGAAAGGCCGAGATCCAGGCCGCGGTCCTGCGCGTCAAGGCGAAACGCCGGCCCGCCAGGGGTCCGGACAGACCATGACACCACCCACAGCCCATGAGCGAGTGGACCCCTAACTGGGTTGTTTCGCGCTATCATGCGCAGCATGAATGCCGCCCAACGCAAGGAAATCTTTGAACGCCTGAAACAGGCCAACCCCGCGCCCGCCACCGAGCTGCATTATCGTACGCCCTTCGAGCTGCTCATCGCCGTGATCCTCTCGGCCCAGGCCACGGACAAGGGGGTAAACAAGGCGACGGCCCTCCTGTTCCCCGTGGCCCCCACCCCGGCGGCGATCCTGAAGCTGGGGCTCCGGGGGCTAAAACGCTATATCAAGACCATCGGCCTCTACAACACCAAGGCGGCGAATATCCTGAAGACCTGCAAAATCCTGGTGGAAAAACACGCGAGTGAGGTACCCAGGACACGTGCCGAGCTGGAGGCGCTGCCCGGCGTGGGCCGCAAGACCGCCAATGTGGTCCTCAACACCGCCTTCGGCGAGCCGACCATCGCCGTGGACACGCATATCTTCCGCGTGGCCAACCGCACCGGGCTGGCGCGGGGAAAAAATGTGCTGATCGTGGAGAAAAAACTGCTTAAGGTTGTCCCATTTGAATACCAGCAGGATGCCCATCACTGGCTGATCCTGCACGGTCGTTATACCTGCGTCGCGCGTAAACCACGCTGCGGCAGTTGTGTCATCTATGATTTATGTGAATTCAGGGATAAATTAGCCGCATGAGCAGAGTCGTCTCCACCGGACTGAGCCACGGCACCCATGCCTCCACCGAGCATGCCACCATCGCGGTGAAAAACGCCATGGAACGCGCCGAGTTAACCCGCGCCAACGGCGTTATCCTGTTTCTCACACCGCATTACGCCGCCAACCCGGAGCCGGCCCTGCGCGCCGCCGCCCGCGCCGCCGGCAGCATGCAGGTGGTGGGTTGCACCGGCGCCGGCGTCCTCACCGATCAGGAATGGCTGCTCGACAGCCCCGGTGCCGCCGCCATGGTGTTTGGCGGCCCCCTCACCCTGAGCCTGCCCGAGGACCAGGGTGATGAGACGGTCTTGAGCCTGTGCACCCCCGGCGGCATCTCAGCAGACTGGTTCGACCTGCCGGTACCGCGCATCGGCGCCGTCTCCGGGGACCTCATGGGCCAGGGGCCCTTTAAAGTCTGGAGCGGCAGCCGCGTGTCCGAAGGCGGGCGGGCGGAAGTGGTGTTCGACGGGACACGCAGCGTCCTACGCACCTCCCAAGGCGTGCGGGCGCTCACCTCCCCCATCGAGGTGGCGGACGTGCACGGTTACGACATCCTGAAGCTCGGCAATTATCCGGCGCTCAATGTGCTGGTGAAATCCCTGCCGGTGGGGGTGCGCGACATGGAGCAGATCCCCCTGCATCTCATCATGGGCGGCGTGACCTTCGGCGATCCGATCAACGCCATCCGCGAAGGCCGCTACCGCCTGAACCACATCGTCTCGGCCAATCTGAATAATCAGTCCATCACCCTGTCCCAACGCCTGGCGCGGGGCGAGCGCCTGTTCTGGGCCATGCGCGATACCCTGACGGCGGAACGCGACATGCGCGCCACCATCGAGCGCAGCCACGCGGATCTGCGGGGCAACCCGGACTTCGCCCTGCTGTTCCCGTGCATGGGCCGGGGACCGCATTTCTATGGCAACCGGGACCGCGACCTGGATCTGTTGCGCACCAGCTTCCCGGCGCTGCCGATCATTGGCTTTTACGGCAATGGGGAAATCGGCCCCCTGGACGACAGCAACCATCTTTACCAATATTCCACCGTACTGGGGCTGTTCAAGGTGCAGGCGGCCTGACCGATGGTCAGCCACGACCGCAAGCAGATGCGCGAGGTGTTCTTCCGCGCCTGGCAGCGCCACCGCGCGCAGCAACCGCTGACCGGTGTCGAACCCCTGGTCGTGGCCGTCGCCCTGCGCCACCCGGAATACCATTCCGTGCTGCAGGACCCCGCGGCCAGCGAAGATCGGGATTTTTCTGTTGAGGCCGGGCAGACCAACCCGTTTATGCACATGGGCATGCACATCGCCATCGAGGAACAGTTGGGCCTAGACCAGCCCAGCGGGGTGCGCGCCTATTACCAGACCCTGCTGAAACTGGGGCTGGACGAACACGCCGCACAACACCGCATGATGGACTGCATGGGGGAGATGTTATGGCAGGCCGGACGCCAATCGGTTGCGCCGGACCCTGGGATCTATCTAAGCTGCCTGGCGCAATTATGTGGCACGCGGGCATTCGGCCGATAATGCGTGCCGCCCGTCACCTAACGCTATGCTATTAAAGGATAAAGGGGTAAGGTGACATAAGGTACTTCATCCATTTATCAACAGATCTTTCAGCCTGCCGAGGGAACCGCGTGGCGCGTGTAGTAAGGCTAACAACAGGGCATATCGATAGTACGAGGAAGTGGCGACGTCTGGGAATGACGATCCTCGGCGCGTTGCTGCTCGTCTCCGCGGCCGCCCCGGCGGCAGCCCCAGAGCCCGCATCGGCCCCAGAGCCCGCATCGACGGAGTTGCGCGTGGCGGTCGCCTACTCCGTGGCCAACAGCGGCCTGGCCGATCTCCTGGCCAACGACTTTCGCGCGAACCATCCCGAATTCAACGTGCACATCATCTCCACCGGCGCCCTGGATACGGTGGCCCTGGCACGCCGTGGCGAGGCGGACCTCATCATCACCCATCATCGCCCGAGCGAAGACGTGCTGGTGGAGGAGGGTTTTGGCCTGCGTCGTACCGAAATCATGTACGACGAGTTCGCCATCTTCGGCCCCGCGCAAGACCCGCTCAACCTCGCCAAGGAACCGGACCTGATCCCGGCCCTCAAACGTCTGGCGCGGCAGAAGGCGCGCTTCTTCACCCCGGTGATGGAATCCGGCGCCCACAAAAAACTCAACGAATTATGGGAACTGGCCGGCGTCAAGCCCGACTGGGTGGGTTATGAAAATACCGGCGCCAGCAGCGCCTCCACCCTGAAACAGGCCGCCCTGTTCGGCGCCTACACCCTCACGGACATGGCGACCTATCTGGCCAACCGCCACACCCTGCCGGGCGATATCGCCCCCCTCTATCAAAATCACCCCAGCCTGCGCAACACCTACAGTGCGATTGTGGTCAACCAGCAGCGCGTGCCCCTGGCCAATCAGGCGGCGGCGGAACAATTTCTCGATTACCTCGTCTCCAGCCGTGGCCAGGGATTGATGCAGCGTTACGGCGATATCAAATACGGTGAGAAGCTCTACACCCCCGTGGCCCATCTTGATCCCAACATCGTCGTGGCACGCGTCGGCGACAAGCTCAAGAAGAAAACCCTGTTTCTCAACCTGTTGCTGGCCCTGGTAGCGATTCTAGTGGCCTTGATCCTGATGGTGCTGCACCTGGTCTCGCGCTTCCGCCGGGCGGAACACGCGCGCCGCGAAACCGAAGAGCGCTTCATGCTCGCCGTGAGCGGCACAAACGACGCCATCTGGGACTGGAACATCGAAACCGACGAGGCCTACTACTCGTCGCGCTGGAAGGAGATGCTCGGCTACGTCGGTTACGACATGGAAATCGGCAACGACATACAGGAATGGATCAGCCGCATCCACCCCGAGGACCGCGAACTCACCCTGTCCCTGCTGGACAACTACCTCAACGGTCGCAGCAGTTCGTTCTGCTCCGAACACCGCCTGCGCACCAAGCGCGGAAACTACATCTGGGTCCTGG
>JANNJF010000420.1:0-8252 GCA_031405715.1 Gammaproteobacteria bacterium
TCCTCGATCGCAACGGCGAGCCGCTGGCCATCAGTACGCCGATTGATTCGCTGTGGGCGAATCCGGATGAGCTGAGTGCTGCGCATGCCCGCTGGCCGGCGCTGGCCAAAGTGCTGGGCATGTCGGTGCGCGACATCGGGCAGCAGGTGCGCCGCTATGCCGGCCGTGAATTCATGTATCTGAAGCGGCACGTGGCACCGGAGATGGCACAACAGGTCATGGCCTTGGACGTCCCCGGCGTGGCGGTGCAGCGCGAATACCGGCGGTATTATCCGGCCGGCGCGGTGGCCGGGCACGTGGTGGGATTCACCAACGTGGACGATCAGGGTCAGGAAGGGTTGGAACTGGCCTACAACAGCTGGCTGCGCGCGACGCCGGGCAAGAAGCGCGTGCTCAAGGACCGCCTGGGCAATGTGGTGGAGACGGTGGAAAGCATTTCGCTGCCGATCGCGGGGCGCGATCTTACCATCAGCATTGACCGGCGTATTCAGTATTTGGCCTATCGCGAATTGAAGGCCGCGGTGGCGGAGTACAAGGCACACGCAGCCACCGCGTTGGTGCTGGACGCGCGCAGCGGCGAGATTCTCGCCATGGTGAACGAGCCGGGTTTCAATCCCAACAATCGCAACAACCTGCGCAGCCAGGTGTTTCGCAACCGCGCCGTGACCGATGTGTTCGAACCCGGCTCCACGCTCAAGGCGTTCACCGTGGCCACGGCGCTGGAGAGCGGAAAGTTTTTCCCCAACACACGCATCGACACCGCCCCCGGCAACATACAGGTGGGCAGGAATACCATACGCGATACCCACAACTACGGTCTGCTCACGGTCGCCGGGGTGATCGAGAAGTCGAGCAACGTCGGCGCCACCAAGATCGCCTTCGGCCTGAGCAAAACCTCCCTCTGGCAGATGCTCACCAAGGTCGGTTTCGGCAGCCTGACGAAAGTCGGCCTGCCGGGCGAATCCGCCGGTGTGGTGAATCCGCCGTCCGGCTGGGGTCCGATAGAGCAGGCCACGGTGTCCTTCGGTTACGGTATATCGGTGACGGCCTTGCAGCTCGCCCATGCCTACAGCGGGTTGGCCAATAACGGTGTGGTGGCCCCGCTGACCCTGTTGCGCCGGGATCAACCGGTGGAAGGCGTGCGCGTCATGTCCGACAAGACTGCGCGCCAGGTGGGCGCCATGCTGGAGATGGCGGTGAGCGCCGACGGCACCGGGGCCGCGGCGCAGGTGTACCACTACCGCGTGGCAGGTAAGACTGGCACCGTGCATAAACTTTCCGCTGGCAGCTACTCCGCCAACAACTATCTGGCCTTGTTTGCCGGCTTTGCCCCGGCCAGCGATCCGCGCCTGGTCATGGTCATCATGGTGGACGATCCGACCGGCAACGCCTATTACGGCGGCCAGATCGCCGCGCCGGTGTTTGGCAAGGTCATGTCCGGCGCCTTGCGTCTGCTGAATATCACACCGGACGATCTTGAGCGGTCGACGCAGCACATGGTGCAGGCTGAGCCAAGGAGGAGCGCACTATGAGTGCGACGGCAACGCGACGCCTGAGCGATCTCCTGAGCGGCATCGCAGCGGTAGCGCCGACGGAGGATGTGGACATCGCCGGCATCAGCGCCGACAGTCGCCGCATCGAGCCGGGCTGGCTGTTTCTGGCCGCACCCGGCACGCGCGCCGATGGGCGTGCGTTTATCGCCGGGGCTTTGGCGCGTGGTGCCTCCGCGATTGTGTACGAACACGGCGAGTTGCCGCTGGACGTGGATGTGCCGGCCATACCGGTGCAGGGCCTGGCCGCCAGGATCGGCGACATCGCCGACCGCTTCTTCGGCTCGCCCTCGCGCAAGTTATTCGTTGTGGGTGTCACCGGCACCAACGGAAAAACCACCTGCACGCATCTGTTGGCGCAGGTACTGGACGCCGCTGACGCACGTTGCGGCCTCATCGGCACCCTGGGTGTCGGTTTCCCGGAGGCCCTGGCCCCCGCCACGCACACGACACCGGATGCCATCAGTGTGCATGCTTTATTAAGCAAGTTCGTGCGCAGTGGTGCTACCAGTGTCTGCATGGAAGTCTCGTCCCATGCCCTCGACCAGGGTCGGGTGCAGGGGGTGGACTTCGACGTGGCGGTGTTTACCAACCTGACCCGCGACCATCTCGATTATCACGGCACGATGCAGCACTACGCCGCGGCGAAGACACGCTTGTTTGAGTTTGCCGGTTTGCGCGCGGCGGTCATCAATGGCGACGATGAACTCGGGCGCAGCTTGATCGAAAAAGCGGCGCAGCGCATCAAGGTGGTGAGTTTCGGATTCGAGCAGGGCGACGTGCATGCCGCGCAAGTGACGCCGGCGCCCGATGGCTTGACCCTCGACGTGGTAACACCCCATGGCGAAATTACCCTGCGCAGCCCTCTGCTCGGGCGCTTCAACGCCGCCAACCTGCTGGCGGTGCTCGCGGTGTTGCTGGAGAGCGGCATGGATCTTAAGCAGGCGGCCGCGCGCTTGTCCCTGGCGCGCCCGGTGGCTGGCCGCATGGAGCGCTTTGGTGGAGATGCGGCCCGGCCGCTGGTGGTGGTGGATTACGCCCATACACCGGACGCCCTGCAGCAGGCCTTGGCGGCGCTGCGTGAACATACCCGCGGCCGGCTGTGGTGTGTGTTCGGTTGTGGCGGCGACCGTGACCGCGGCAAGCGCCCGCTCATGGGCAGTATTGCCGAGCGCCTCGCCGACGTGGTGGTGCTGACGGACGACAACCCGCGGCACGAGCCAGCACAAATGATTATCGACGATATCCTGGCAGGCATGCAGACCACGCCGACGGTGGTGCGTGAGCGTCGGCACGCCATCCGTCTCGCCTTGCATGAAGCCAAAAGTGACGACGTCGTGTTGATCGCCGGCAAGGGCCATGAGGACTATCAACAGGTGGGCGACCTGCGCCATGCCTACAGCGATCGCGCGGTGGTGCAGGAACTGCTGGGGGAGGCCGCATGATGACCTTGTCCGCCGCAGCGCACGCCCTCAAGGCACCGCTCAGCGGCACTGATACAGAATTCCTCGCGGTGACCAGCGACACGCGCGCGTTGCAACGCGGCGATCTTTTTGTCGCCCTCGTCGGGCCGAATTTCGATGGTCATACCTTCCTGTCCGAGGCGGAAGCCAGGGGCGCCGCTGGCGCCTTGGTCAGTCGCACAGTGCCGACGACCTTGCCAACGATCATGCTGCAGGATACGCGCATTGGTCTCGGCCAGCTCGCCGCCCATTGGCGCGCGCAGTTTTCCATTCCCCTGGTGGCGGTGACCGGCAGCAACGGCAAGACCACGGTCAAGAATATGCTTGCCGCCATCCTGGCGGAGACCGGTGCGGGGCTGGCCACCCAGGGCAATCTCAACAACGACATCGGCGTGCCCTTAACGCTGTTGCGGCTGAAGCGTGGCGACCGTTACGCGGTGATCGAGATGGGCATGAATCACCCGGGCGAGATCGATTATCTGACGCATCTCGCGCGCCCGACGGTGGCCCTGATCACCAACGCGGGCGAGGCGCATCTGGCGGGGCTCGGCAGTGTCGCCGCCGTGGCGCGCGCCAAGGGTGAGATCTTTTCCGGTTTAGCCGAGGACGGTATCGCGGTGATCAATGTCGATGACCCGCACGCCGGGTTGTGGCAGCAGCTCACCGCAAAGCACCGCTGCCTGACCTTCGGCATGGACCATCCCGCCGATGTCAGCGCCGACTGCACGCTTGCCATCGGCGGCAGCGTGATACGACTTAAGACTCCACAAGGGGAGATAACAATGCGACTGAGCCTGCTGGGTAAACACAATGTGATGAATGCGCTGGCCGCCGCCACCGCGTCCATCGCCGCCGGCGTGAAGCTGGACGATATCAAGAAGGGCCTGGAAAAGCTCAAGGCCATGTCCGGCCGGCTGGAGGTCAAGGCCGGCGCCAAGGGCGCACGCATCCTGGACGACACCTACAACGCCAACCCATCGTCCCTGGTGGCCGGCGTGGAAGTATTGAAGGAGGCCGAGGGTGAGCGTGTGCTGGTGCTGGGCGACATGGCCGAGTTGGGTGACGCGGCGGCGGAGATACACCGGCGCGTGGGCGAGATCGCGCGCCAGCTGGGTGTGCATCGCATGTTCGCGGTGGGTGAGCTCTGCAAGAGCGCGGTGGCGGGATTCGGCGACGGCGCGCAACACTATGCCAGCCAGCAGGCCCTGGTGCAGGACCTGCTGGCCTGCATACACCCGGGCATGACCGTGCTGGTCAAGGGTTCGCGCGTCATGCGCATGGAAAAGGTGGTCGAGCAGATCACCGCCGACGCCGTCGGGAGGAACAACTAAGTGCTGCTTTATCTGTTCGACTGGCTTGCCCGGGACATCACGTTCTTTAACGTATTCCGTTACCTCACGCTGCGCGCGATCCTCGGGGTGCTCACGGCGCTGGGCATCTGCTTCATCGTCGGACCGGTCATGATCCGCCGCTTGAGTTTCTATCAGATCGGTCAGACGGTGCGCAGTGACGGCCCGCAAACCCATCTGGTCAAGGCCGGTACACCGACCATGGGCGGTGCCTTGATCCTGGTGGCGGTGTTTGTCGCCACGCTGTTGTGGGCGGACCTCACTAATCGCTTTATCTGGGTGGTGTTGTTCACCACCTTTGTGTTTGGCGCCATCGGTTGGGTGGACGATTACAAGAAACTGATCAACAAGGATCCGCGCGGCATCGGCGCCAAGGCCAAATATTTCTGGCAGACCGTGGGGGGGCTGGCAGTGGCGCTATGCCTTTATTATACCGCGCGCTCTCCGGCCGAGACCCAGCTGATCGTGCCGTTTTTCAAGCACTTCGTCCTCGACATGGGCCCCTGGTTCATCCTGCTCACCTATCTGGTCATTGTCGGCACGAGCAACGCGGTCAACCTGACCGACGGCCTCGACGGCCTCGCCATCATGCCGACGGTGATGGTGGCCGCCGCCCTCGGCATATTCGCCTACGTCACCGGGCATCTCAAATTCGCCGACTACCTCGGCATACCGCATATCGCCGGTGCCGGCGAGGTGATGGTGTTCTGCGCCGCATTGGTCGGCGCGGGTCTCGGTTTCCTCTGGTTCAATACCTACCCGGCGATGGTGTTCATGGGCGATGTCGGTGCCCTCGGCCTCGGCGCCGCCTTGGGTGCCATCGCCGTGGTGGTGCGGCAGGAGATCGTGCTGTTCATCATGGGCGGGGTATTTGTCATGGAGACGGTGTCGGTCATCTTGCAGGTGGCGTCCTTCAAGCTGACCGGCAAACGCATGTTCCGCATGGCGCCGTTGCACCACCATTTTGAATTGAAGGGTTGGCCGGAGCCGCGCGTCATCGTGCGTTTCTGGATTATCAGCTTCATCCTGGTATTGATCGGACTGGCGACACTGAAGATACGTTGAGCATGAGTGCCAAACGCATGACACAGACGAAGCAATCGCGCGCATTGGTGGTGGGTCTCGGACTCACCGGCCTGTCGTGCGCGCGCCATCTGGTCAAGCAGGGTTACCAGGTCAGCGTGATCGATAGCCGCGCACAGCCGCCGATGCTGGAGGCGTTGCGCCGTGAACTGCCCGCTGTGGCGGTACATACCGGCGCGTGGAGCGAACAGCAGTTTGCCGATGCGGGGTTGCTGGTGGTGAGCCCCGGTGTCTCCCTGGCGGAACCGGCCTTGGCGGCGGCGATCGCACACGGCGCCATCCCCCTGGGCGACGTGGAGCTGTTCGCGCGTCAGGCCAAGGCGCCGGTCATCGCCATCACCGGCGCCAACGGCAAGAGCACGGTCACCAGCCTGGTGGGCGCCATGTGCCGCGAGGCGGGATTCGATAGCGCCGTCGGCGGCAACATCGGTGTGCCGGTGCTGGATCTGCTGCGCGATCCGGAGCCGGATGTCTACGTGCTGGAGTTGTCGAGTTTTCAGCTGGAGACCACCGCCAGCCTGAATGCGCGTGCCGCGACGGTACTCAACATCACGCCGGATCACATGGATCGCTACCCGAGCCTGGCGGATTACGCCGCCGCCAAGGCGCGTATCTTTCATGGCGACGGCGTGATGCTGCTGAATGCCGAAGACCCGCAGGTCATGGCGTTGCAGCAGCCTCAGCGCCGCACCCGTTACTTTGGTCTCGGCGCACCCGTAGGGGAAGCGGACTACGGTATGGTGCAGCGCGGTGGTGAGGCGTGGTTGGCGCGCGGCGAGCGTGCGCTGATGCCGTGCAGCGAAGTGCCGTTGCCGGGCCGGCACAATCTGGCGAATGCCCTCGCCGCCATGGCGCTGGCGGAAGCGGTGGGCGTACCGTTCGACGCCATGCGGCGCGCCATCGGACATTATAAAGGACTGCGCCATCGCACCGAACTGGTGGCCGAGCGCGATGGCGTGCACTGGATCAACGATTCCAAGGGTACCAATGTGGGCGCCACGGTCGCGGCCTTGAATGGCATGGACAGCCCGGTGGTGTTGATCGCCGGCGGCGATGGTAAGGGGGCGGACTTCAGTGATCTGCGCGAACCGGTAGCGCGCCATGCGCGCGCCGTGGTGCTCATCGGGCGCGATGCGCCCCTGATCGAGGGCGCACTCGCGGCCCAGGTGCCGGTAAAACACGCGCCGGATATGCGCTCGGCAGTGGCCCTGGCGCGGCAACTCGCCCAGCCCGGCGACATCGTACTGTTGTCGCCGGCCTGTGCGAGCTTCGATATGTTCCGCAATTATGAGCAGCGCGGTGACGCCTTCGCCGCCGCGGTGCGGGAGGAGCTGGCATGAGTGCGGTGGTGCTCGGCAGCCGCACGATCCGCATGGCCGGACAGGCTCTGCCTAAGTGGGATGTGTGGCTGATGGCGAGTGTCGGCGCACTGTTGCTGCTGGGTCTGGTGATGGTGTATTCCGCGTCCATCTCCATCTCGCAACGCGCCACCGGTAACAGCCTGCACTACCTCCTGCGGCATCTCGTCAGCGTGGTCGTGGGCCTTATGTGCATGGCCGTGGTCATGCGCACCCGGGTCAGATTGTGGGAGACGGCCGGCCCGTATCTCCTGTTGCTGGGTATCGGCTTGCTGATGGTTATATTGGTACCGGGCCTCGGCGTGCACGTGAACGGCAGCTCGCGCTGGTTGCGTCTGGGTGTGGTGAATCTGCAGCCGTCGGAACTGGTGAAGATCTTCATGATCGTGTACGTCGCGGGCTATCTGGTGCGCAAACAGGATGAGCTGCGTTTCTTCACCCAGGGCATCCTCATGCTGAGCATCGTGCTGGCGATCATCGGCATGCTGCTGTTGCAGGAACCGGATCTCGGTTCGGTGGTGGTCATTTGCATTACTGTGTTCGGCATGTTGTTTCTGGCGGGTGTGCGCTTCTGGCACTTCATGGTGGTGGTCGGCGCCGGTGTCGGCGGCATGGTATTGCTGACGGTGTTCGCGCCGTATCGTCTGGCCCGTGTCACCGGTTTTCTCGATCCGTGGTCGGATCCGTTCAACAGCGGTTTTCAGCTGACCCAGGCCTTGATTGCCTTCGGCCGCGGCGAGTGGCTCGGGGTGGGTTTGGGCGGCAGCGTGCAGAAATTGTTTTATCTGCCGGCGGCGCACACGGATTTTCTTTTTTCGGTCCTCGCTGAGGAACTCGGTCTGATCGGTGTCGTGGTGGTGATCGCGCTGTTTGCCGTGGTGGTGTGGCGTGCCTTCGCCATCGCGCAACAGGCGGAGCGCATGGGCCAGATTTACGCGGCGCGCCTGGCGGAAGGCGTGGGTCTGCTGCTCGGGGTGCAGGCGATGATCAATATGGGTGTCAACATGGGCGCATTGCCCACCAAGGGTCTGACCCTGCCCTTCATCAGAGGCCGTCTCACCTCTGTCAACGTACAGAAAGTCGTCTGGTGCGCCGATGAACTCGGGCTCACCTACGAACGTATCGATGCCGGGCGCGACTTCGGGTTGGTCGGCACGCCCGAATACCTGGCGAAAAATCCCAATGGCCTGGTGCCGGTGATCGAAGACGACGGCTTCGTGCTTTGGGAATCAAACGCCATCGTCCGCTATCTCGCCGCGCAATACGGCGAGGGCACGTTGTGGCCCACCGACCGGCAGATGCGCGCCGATGCCGACCGCTGGATGGACTGGCAGGCGACCTCATTCAATCCGGCCATCGGTCCCGCCTTCTGGCAATTGATTCGTTTCGCGGCCGGGAAGCGCGATGCCGTCGTCATCGAAACCGCCCGCGAGGCCGGCGAGAAAAAAC
>JANNJF010000421.1:0-1083 GCA_031405715.1 Gammaproteobacteria bacterium
CCCGCGCTCATACCGTACTTGCTCACAGCCAGCGCCGCGCGCACCAGCTCGATCACATCATAAAAATCGCTGGCCTTGGCCTCGCGGATTTGCGTGCCCTGTAAGCCCTCAGGCGGAATCGGTTTACGTTTCATGCGCGCTTATTCGTCGGCGCTGGAAAATTTATGGCCGTCGATAGTGACCACGACAACGTGAGTACCGTGGTCTTTAAAGTCGAGCACTTCTTCGGCGCTGATGGCGACCTTCTCGGTCTTACCGTTAGGCTTGCCGTCTTTGCCGATCACAGGCACGGTGCGGAAAACCAGCGCCGCAGCCTGTTCGCGTTCGCTTAAATCCTTCGCTGCATTTTTCTTGGCCGCCATCGTGATCTCCTGTCGTGTGTATGATTACTGACAGGTCGGATTATGGCGACGTGCGACAGGTTAATCTTTTAGAAAATTCTAAAATTTGATGAGGGGCGCTGGCCAATAGAACCCGGGGTGCGCATTGTTGGGTTACGCTGCGCTAACCCAACCTACAAAATCGACACCGCCATAGAGGAAGCCCGCGCGAGCGCGCAAGCAGATACCCACACAATGCTAACCGTGCGGCGAAATAGTTGCAATGCCGATGGTGTATTTAACTCCCTCTCCCCGCTTGCGGGGAGAGGGCTGGGGTGAGGGGTTGTTACATCGCCTTGACGATGGTCGCTAGCATCGGATTATTTTTCAGCTCATTATCCGTGAACGGCGCATGGTCAGGCTGGGTGGATTTCCAGGCGCGCGGTTTGGGAATCGAGACACAGCCGCAGTTGATCGTCTCCCCCACCGGCGCGGCCGGATCGCGCGGGTACATCATATTCACAATCGCGCCGTCCTTATCCGGTATCCGGAACGGCTCCTCGGCGGCGACACGTTGCCCGTCGGCCAGCGCGTGCCCCAGACGCTGATGGTTTTTGCCCGAACGTCTCCAAACTTTATCCATAGGCACGCCGCTATTGCTCGCCGCCATCATGCGCGCCTGCGACGATACCGAATAAGCGCGTCCCAGTTCGGTGCCCGCATGGGTGCGAGGACCGCGGTATCAACGTTCGGCAGTTTCCTT
>JANNJF010000422.1:0-2676 GCA_031405715.1 Gammaproteobacteria bacterium
GCAGCACGCCGTGGAACGTAACGCGCACACACTGCGTGCCCTGGCGCCGGACCTGTTACTCGCCAACGTGCCCTATTTACCGTTGGCAGCCGCGGCGCACGCCGGCATTCCCGCGGTGGCCATGTCGTCGCTTAACTGGGCGGATATGTATCAACACTATTGTGGCGAACGGCCGGAGGCGCCCGCGATCCATGCGCAGATACTCGCCGCTTACAACAGCGCCGCCTGTTTTCTGCGTCTCGAACCGGGCATGCCCATGGACAGCTTACTCCGACGCCGATCCATCGGGCCTGTGGCGCGCATCGGTGCCACACGGGGCGCGCACATCCGCCAGCAGCTGCGCCTCGATGCCGCGACCCGGCTGGTCCTGGTCAGTCTCGGCGGAATCGCCACACACGTGGACATAGCACATTGGCCGCGGCTGCCCGGTGTCCACTGGCTACTACCCGCCGCGTGGAAGCCCGAGCGTGCGGACACCACCAGCATCGAGTTCCTGGCGTTGCCCTTCCCGGATCTTATCTGCAGTAGCGATGCGCTCATTGGCAAACCCGGGTATGGCACGTTCAGCGAGGCCGCGTGCAATGCCATCCCCATGCTGTATGTGAAACGTGGTAACTGGCCGGAGGAACCGTATCTGGTCGACTGGCTGGAGCAGCACGCTCGTTGCTTGGAACTTGGACGGGGGAAATTCGAACGCGGAGAGTTGGCCGATGCGCTGGAACAATTGTGGACCATAGCGGAGAGACCGCGCATCCGCCCCAACGGCATCGACGAAGCCGCCGGCTATCTGGCAGAGGAGTGGCTTTAAACGCGCGGCGAGTATACGCGCGGTCAATCCGCGTATTTTTTCTTGCGGATACGCCGGATACGTTTCGCCGCCTCGTGCTGGCGCCGGGTAAGGACTTTCTTTTTGCCTTCGTACGGATTTTCACCCTGCACAAATTCGATCATCACCGGTGTGCCTTCCAGCTTGAAGGCCTTGCGAAACACATTGGACAAATAACGCTGATAGGATTCCGGCACCGCCGCCACCTGGTTGCCGTGTATCACCACGCGCGGCGGGTTCTTACCACCCTGATGGGCGAACTTGAGCTTGATGCGGCGTCCGTGGTAAATCGGCGGTGGCGTGGCCTGCACCGCCAGCTGCATCACCTTGTTCAGTCGCGGCGTCGGCAGCACCCTGCGCGCCGAGAGAAACGCCCGGTCGATGGCGGGAAACAGGCCACCGATGCCGGTGTGATTGAGCGCCGAAATGAAGTGCAGGCTGGCGAAGGACAGAAACGGCAGTTTACGCTCGAGTTCGCGCTTGATCCATTCACGCTGAGCGTCTTCTATGCCGTCCCATTTGTTGACCGCGAGCACCACGGAGCGCCCCTGCTCCAGAATATAACCGGCGAGACTCACATCCTGTTCGCTGATCTCCTGACGCGCATCCAGCACCAGTACCACCCCGTTGGCTTCTTCGATCGCCTGCAGGGTCTTGATGACGGAATATTTTTCCAGCACGTCGGTAATGCGGCCGCGCTTACGCACGCCCGCCGTATCGATCAGGATGTAGTGTTTATCCTGGCGCTCAAGGGGTATGCGTATGCTGTCGCGCGTTGTACCGGGTTGGTCGAACACCACCACGCGCTCCTCGCCCAGCAACGCATTGACCAGGGTGGACTTGCCGACATTCGGTCTTCCGGCCACGGCGATGCGCGGCGCCCCGCCGTCCTCCGACGCCTCTTCCTGCACGTGCGGCACATTCGCCAGGGCGCGCTGCATGAGGCCATGCAGGCCATCGCCATGCGCGGCGGAAAGCGCCACCGGCACACCCAGACCGAGGGAGTGGAAATCCGCCGTGGCCACTACCGGGTCCATGCCTTCCGTCTTGTTGACCGCCAGTATGACCTGCTTGCCGCGGCGCCGGAGATTATCCGCGATGCCGCGGTCGATGGTGTTGATGCCGGCGCGGCCGTCGGTGAGGAAAATAATCGCGTCCGCCTCTTCCATGGCCTGTTGCGTCTGCACGGACATCACCGCGCGCAGCGCATCGGTCTCCTGCGTTATGCCGCCGGTGTCGACCACGATGTACGGGCGATCGCCGACACGGCCATTACCGTATTGACGATCGCGCGTCAGGCCCGGCTCGTCCGCCACCAGGGCATCGCGACTGCGCGTCAGCGCGTTGAACAACGTGGATTTGCCGACGTTGGGGCGGCCGACCAGGACGATGACGGGTTTCATGGGTCAGCGACTCAGGTGGCGTGTTGGCGCCACGGGTTTACGGTTGCGCATTTAGACGTAGTGCGATGAGCGAGCCATCCTGGCTATAGACGTATAGATTAGCCGAGTCCGCCACCGGCTTGGACAGAATCGCTGAACGGCTCGGGCGATTGCGCGCAATAAAATGACCATCCACACGCGACAGCCAATGAACATAGCCCTCGAAATCCCCGACGGCGACCGCCTCGCCGCTGACCACGGGAGCGCTCAACTGACGGCCGTGCAACTGCTCCTGTTTCCATACCGTGGCACCGGTATTCATATCCAAGGCCATGACCGTGTCTTTCTCGTCGGTCACATAGATATTGTTGGCGTCTGCATCCAGACCGCTGTAGGTCGACACCTCACGCGACCAGAGTATGCGTCCGTTTTCCAGATCGAACGCAATCAGCTTGCCCTGGTAAGAGG
>JANNJF010000423.1:0-1114 GCA_031405715.1 Gammaproteobacteria bacterium
GCGGGGCGGGACCCGCAAGTAGCTTTTCAAGCCGCGCGGTAGCGCGACAATAAGGGCGCAAGGATAAGGGACTGTGCACGCTGACGCCGCGTCGGGAGCGAGCTCCCGGTAAGACAGCGGCGGCGAGCCGCCGCACTCCACTTAAGTAGATTTCGCGTGGGGAGTGACCGGTTCGGGGACCGCGTAGCTTTTCAAGCCGCGCGACAGCGCGACAACCTATCCACGCTCATACAACTGCACAAGATGCCGCAACCGCGGGGCAAGCCCCGCATCCATCTGCTCCCAGGCAAAACGCCAGCCCCAGTTGCCGGCGGTGGTGCCCGGCGTATTCATGCGCTGCCCGCCGCCCAACGCGAGCACGTCCTGCATAGGGACGATGGCGAGATCCGCCACCGAGGCCAGGGCCGCGCGGATCAGCGGCCACGGCATGGGTTCCGCCGGGAAGCCGAGGTAATCGCGTACCCGGTGTTGTTGTTCCGGTGGCAGGCCTTCGAACCAGGACAGGGTGGTATCGTTGTCGTGGGTGCCGGTGTACACCACGCTATTGCGCTCGTGGCGATGCGGCGGATAGGGATTGTCCGCGCCGCCGTCGAAGGCGAACTGCAGTATGCACATGCCCGGTAGGGCGTAACGTTCGCGCAAGGCCGTCACCTCCCGGGTGATGATGCCGAGGTCCTCCGCCACCAGTGGCAACGGGTCGAAGCGCGCCTGCAGCGCGTGAAACAAGGCATCACCCGGCGCAGGCACCCAGCGCCCGTGCACCGCCGTGGTTTCCGCGGCCGGTATCTCCCAATAGGCTTCGAAGCCGCGAAAGTGATCGATGCGCAACAGGTCGAACAGCTCCAGCTGTGTGCCCACGCGGGTCAGCCACCAGCGGAATGCGTCGGCCTGCATGCGCTCCCAGTGGTACAGCGGGTTACCCCAGCGTTGTCCGGTGGCGGAAAAATAATCCGGCGGCACACCGGCGACCACCGTCGGCTGGCCCTTCTTGTCGAGCAGGAAATAGTCACGCTGCGCCCATGCGGCCATGGCCCACGTCATGGCATGCCTGAACCGGCTCCCTTGCAGGGAGTTTTCCGCAGGGCACGCATTGCTGATCTCAACGCGCACGCTG
>JANNJF010000424.1:0-1669 GCA_031405715.1 Gammaproteobacteria bacterium
CTCGGCTGAAATCGGCTACTGGCTCGGCGAGTCGTGCTGGACTCGATTTCTTTCGCCCCCAGGGTGGTGAGCAGGGTGTCGTAGAAAATGATGCGCTTGGTCTTGCCGAAGCCGGTAAAGTAGGCATTGCCATGGGCCGAGCGGCGCGAACCGTCCATGATATAGATGCCGCGGCTCTTGAACCCGGTGCGCTTGAGCAGGGCCTGGATACGTTTCTGGACCTTGCTGTCCTTGAGCGGTGTAAACTTATTGAACAACGGCGCAATCAGGCTGGGATAGGCCCAGATCATCAGCAGCGTGAACCCACTCCACAGCAGCCAGACATACAGCCACCAGGCGTCACCCGCTTCCTGCATCAGCCACAATACCGCCAGCAACAGCGGTATGCCGATCGCGAGGAACAGCGTGGTCTGCATGAGCAGGTCAACGATGAAGGTCTTGAGCGTGGTTTTGTTGAAGCCGAAACGCTGCTCGATGACGAAGGTCATATAGAGCGAGGAGGGAATATCCAGTACGCCCATAATGAGAAAGGCCGCAAGGATAAAGCCGGTGCCGGTGATCAAGGGGCCGTAGTCGAGGCCGCGTACTGCCTGGTCGAGGAATTCCAGTCCACCGCCCAGGGTCCAACCTATCAGCAGCAGGTTGCCGATGCTGGCATCCAGCAGGCCGAAGCGGCTCTTGGCGATGGTGTAATCGGCGGCCTTCTTGTGGGCGCTCAGCAGGATCTTGCCCTTGAAGGGGGCCGGTACAGCCTTGCGATGATGGCTGATATGCCGCCGATGGCGCCAGCCCAGCCACATCTGCGCGGCCTGCATGGCCAGTAACAGCGCTAAAAACACAATAGAGAAACTATTCATGGCGTGGAATGTTATGCTACCCGTTGGGAAAAAATTAATCTTAAGCTAATTTCGGAGAAAACGCATGCCGCAGGATCCCAATGCCCTGGTGTGGATAGACCTTGAAATGACCGGGTTAAATACCGACACCGATCGGATTATCGAAATCGCGACCATTGTGACCGATGCCGATCTCAATATTGTGGCGCAGGGCCCGGTGCTGGCGGTGCATCAATCGGACGAGGTGCTGGCGGGCATGGACGAGTGGAATACCCGCACCCATAAAGGTAGCGGCCTGGTGGAACGTGTTAAGGACTCTGCCTTGACGGAGGCGGACGCGGAACAGCAGACCCTGGAATTCCTGCAGCTATATGTGCCGAAAGGCAAATCCCCCCTGTGTGGCAACAGCATCTGTCAGGACCGCCGCTTCCTCGCGCGCACCATGCCCACCCTGGAGGCCTACGTGCACTATCGCAATCTGGATGTGAGTTCCATCAAGGAGCTGATCAAGCGTTGGCGGCCTGCCCTGAATAATGGTTTCGAAAAAAAGAATACCCACAAGGCCCTGGACGATATCCTGGAATCCATCGCTGAGCTGAAGTACTACCGCGAGCATTTTTTGCGGTTGTCCTAGTGTCTACGGGTTATCGGGTAGATCCACACCTGCCGCCGGCGCGAGGTCAGTGACAAGGAGAGCGGACACGCATGGAAATCGATGTCATTCAGAGAGTCTACCGGCGCTACGCCCGGCGCTACGATTTCTATTTCGGCCCTCTGTTTCAGCCCGGCCGCCATGCGGTCATCGAGCGCATGCACTGCCGGCCGGGGGACCG
>JANNJF010000425.1:0-5709 GCA_031405715.1 Gammaproteobacteria bacterium
GCCGCCACCGATTGTAGCCCCCCCATCAGTGCTCGCACCGCCGCCGGTGCTACCGCCGCCACCGGTACTGCCTCCGCCTCCGGCGTTGCCGCCGCCGCCTCCCGGTGGGGTGCGCTGAGTCTGCGCAACGGCCAGGCGGCAAAGCGCCCCATGGTTTCAGTCACGCCAGATAGCCGATCTTTTTCTCCCGTTACGGAGACCAGACAGTGATCATCCGACCCGCCGATGAATCCGACATACCGGCCATCGCCACCCTGGGCATGCACGTCAACGTCCTGCATCATGAGGCCTGGCCGGCCATCTTTGCGCCGCTCACCGATACGGCGCGGCTAGTCGCCTACTGGAAAAGCCGCTACTTGTCAGAGGAGACCAGAATCATGGTCGCGGCGGCGGATGCGGAGATCGTGGGCATGGTGGCGGCCAGTCTGCAGGAAGAAAAGCACAACACCATGCTGCAAGACCGTCGCTATTGCTACGTCGACACCATCGCTGTCAAGGAGGGTTATCGCCGACAGGGCATAGGCAGGAGCCTCATGCTCGCGCTGGAGGAGTGGTCTAAGGCGCAGGGCGCGCAGGAAATTCGTTTTACCGTCTGGCAGTTCAATACCGAGGCGCGGGTATTTTATGAGGAGCTGGGCTATGGCGTGCGATCCGTGACCATGGCAAGAATATTATAGAGTGACTGGTGTGTGGCGCACCCGGCAGCGGGTGTCTGACCGGGCTGCGTAGTCGCCAGTAGTCTCGCGTGCTCTGCCATTGATCGGTTTCTGATACCGGCCCCGGGTCGGTCTGGCAAGATAACTTTGTGCGCTAGTGCTGACAAACAAGTAACCGAGGTGGCCACCGGGTGTGACGCCGCCTAAAACGCAAGGAGGCTACCATGGCAAATGATATTCAGGCTGTCAGGGCGTTGCTGAATACCACCGGCACCAAGCTGTTTGAACACGCCAACGTCGTGGCCACGGGCGTGGGTTACAAGGTCACGGCAGGTAAACGTACCGGCACGCTTTCCATCATCTGTTCCGTCAGAGAAAAACAGGCGGTGAGCGCACTGGCGCAAAGCGACCGTATACCACCGACCGTCGACGGCATTGCCACGGATGTCATTCAGACCGGCGTACTGCGCGCGTGGCAATCGCACACCAGCCGGCAACGCCCGGCGCCCGGTGGCATCAGCATCGGACACAAAGACATCACCGCGGGCACCCTCGGGTGTCTGGTCAAAAAGAACGGTCAGGTGGTGATCCTTTCCAATAACCATGTGCTGGCGAACAGCAACGCGGCAAGCCCGGGGGATGCCATACTGCAGCCCGGTGCGTATGACGGCGGAAAATTTCCCCAGGACCACATCGCCGATCTATTGGAGTTTGTCCCCCCTCATCTTCAGCGGTGGCAGTAGTGCTCCCCCCAGCGACTGTACCAACGGCCGCGGTGTCGCCACGCTGTTGAACGGTATCGCGTCGTTGCTGGGTAGCCGCACACGCCTGCAGGCAGTGCGTCCGCAGGCCGGTACCAATCTGGTGGATTGCGCCATTGCGCGCCCGCTCAATGGCGCGGACGTGAGCAGCAACCTGCTGGAAATCGGCGCCATCACGGGCCAGGCACGCGGCGAGTTGGACGTGGCCATCAAATGGCGACACATTACTTAGCCTACTTACCCGCGACGCGGTTTTATGCAACCCAGCGACATAGAACACTACCTGCACGAACACATCCCGTTATCCGGCGCCATGGGGGTGCGGGTGGTGTCCGCCAGCCTGCAGACCGTGCGGCTTAGCGCGCCACTCGCGCCCAACATCAACCACCGTGCCACCGTATTCGGCGGCAGCGCCTCGTCGCTGGCCATACTCGCCGCGTGGACGCTGCTCTATGTCCGGCTCAAGGCCGAAGGCATTACCGCCAGACTGGTCATCCAACGCAATAGCATGGACTACGAAAAACCCATGGCGGACGACTTCACTGCCGAGGCGCGTTCACCGGATGACGCGGTGTGGGAGAAATTTAGCAAGACGCTACAACGCAAAGGCCGCGCCCGCATCGAGGTGATGTCGTGGCTGGAATGTCAGGGGGAAAAGACCGGTGAGCTGCACGGGGAGTTCGTCGCCTTCAGCCGGTGAGCGGACATGGAGTGCGGGAGCTTGCTCCCGCTTTTGGCAAAACGGCGGCTTGCCGCCGCACCCAGCTCCTCCCGACAGCCTATTTTTCGCAAAGCACTAACCACGGTGACAGGAGACAACCATGCTACAAGGACTGCGCACAGTTATTTACGGCGTCGCCGACCTGCCACGGGCCAAGCAGTGGTACGCGGCGGCCTTTGGTGTGCAACCGTATTTCGATCAGGCGTTTTATGTCGGTTTTAATATCGGCGGCTACGAACTTGGCCTCGACCCGAATGCGGCCGTGGCGGTGGGCGCCGGTGTGGTGGCCTACTGGGGAGTGGAAAACATCCAGCAGGAATTCGACCGGCTGTTGCAGCTGGGCGCGACATCGCATTCCGCGGTGCGCGATGTGGGTGGCGACATCCAGGTGGCCAGTGTGGTCGATCCCTTTGGCAACATCCTCGGGATCATCTACAACCCGCATTTCAAACTGACAGATCGATGACAGTGCATAAGGCGCGCAGGGCGGACGTACCTATATCGTCTTTGGAGTGCGGAAGTTCGTTTCCGCTTTAATGTGGCGAGCCCGCCCTAAGAACCATAATCAATGTGGTGTGCACTCCCCAAAAACCATAACCAGCGAGAGCGGCGGCAAGCCGCCGCGCTTCACGACCGATGGTGGCGTCAGATTTTAAATCGTCCAACCAGACCATCGAGTTGTACCGCCAGCCCGGCGAGTTCATCGCTGGCGCCCGCCGTTTGACGCGTCTCTTGCGCGGTTTCGCTGGTCATGCGTTTGATGGTGGCGACGTTGTTGTTGATCTCTTCCGCTACGGCGCTTTGTTCCTCCGCGGCGCTGGCGATCTGGGTGTTCATGTCGTTGATGGTGGCGATGGCGCGTGTGATCTCCGCCAGCGAAGCGGCCGCGTGGCCCGCTTGTTCGACGCTGGACTGTGCCTGGATACGGCTGTTCACCATCACCTGCACCGCCTCGCGCGTGCCGTTCTGCAATCGGCCGATGATGTTTTGAATCTCCTGGGTTGATTGCTGGGTGCGATTGGCCAGGGTGCGTACCTCGTCCGCCACCACGGCAAAGCCGCGGCCCTGTTCGCCGGCGCGCGCCGCCTCGATGGCGGCATTCAGCGCCAGCAGATTGGTCTGCTCGGCGATGCCGCGTATCACGTCCATGACCATGCCGATACTGGTACTGTCCTGCTCGACTTTCTGGATCACCTGCGCCGCATTGTCCACCTCCGCCGCCAAGGCCTTGATGGCACTCATGGTCTGATTGACCACCTGCATGCCCGCATCCGCCTGTTGGTTGGCATTCTGCGCCGCGTGTGCAGCGTGCGCCGCGTTGCGTGCCACTTCCTGCACCGTCGCGGTCATTTCGTGCATGGCAGTGGCGACGTGTTCGGTCTCGATCTGTTCCTGTTGTGCGCGCTTATTGGTTTGTTCGGTGATGGTGGAGGTCTGCTCCGCGGCGGACGCCAGTTGCGCGACCGCCGCCGCAACCTGTCGTACGAGCTCCTGGATCTTGCCAAGAAACAGATTGAAACCGCCGGCGAACTGGGCGGTCTCGTCTTGACCGGCCTGTGACAGTCGGCGGGTGAGGTCGCCCTGGCCTTCCGCAATGTCCTTCATGGCGAGCACGGTTTCCGCCAGTGGGTTGACGATGCCGCGGGTGATGACGATAGCAATCACGAGGCCGATGACCAGCGCCGCCAGGCCGATGCCGAGTATGCTATTGCGTGCGTGGGCGATGGAGGCGACGTAGGCGCTGCGATCGAGGGCGATCTCCACCACGCCGATGGGTTTGCCGGAAAAGTCGTTAATGGCGTGGCCGGACACTGCGACGGGCACGCCATCGATCTCGTGGTAGCTGCGCGCAATCGAGCCTTGCATGGTGGCGCGCATTTCCTCCTGGGACAGCAGGGGCTCTTTGCCGATGGTGGAGGCGAAGGTCTTAAAGCCTTTTTCCTCCGCCAGGTGCAGCGCCACGTTCACGCGGTATTGTTTCTTGAAGTGATCGAAAAACGGCTGGCCGAAAGACATGCCAAATTCCACCGAGCCGATGGCCTTGCCTTGGTAATTGACCGGCGCAATGCCGCGCACGCCCAGCCCAGCGGCACCGGATTCGATGCCGCGCACCGGCCGGCGCTCGGCGTTAGTCAGCACCACGGTATTGCGGAACGAGGACAGGTCATCACCGAACTTCTCCGGTTTGTGCAGGCGTAAGAAGGAGGTGGCCGGCGCGGTGTGAAATTGAAATTGGTCCGCGGCATACCGCTCCTTGAGCACCTTGAAAGCCGCCAGCGTCTCGGCCGTCAGTCGGTCGCGATCACCCTTGACGAAGGCCTGTTGCACCGCCGGCATTTCCGCCACCAGGCTGGCGAGGGCTTCGGCAAGGCGGCCTTCGGCGGCCACCGCCGCCTCCAGCGTATTGAATGTGCCCTGGAGTTCGCGCGCCTCGGCATCGCGCGCCACCGTCTTGATCTTTGAAACCGTGACCCAGGTGATGGGTAACAGGGTCAGTAGCAGCAGCATAAGCAGCGCGGCTACGATGCGGTAGCCAATGGGGTAGTTGCGCAGTGTCAGCATGGCGTTGTCGATACCTGTCAGAAATGGAGTGGGGCAATGGGTAGCCGAGTGCAAACTCTGGGCCAATCGTGGTGAACACTGCCAAGGCGGAGGCGTTTTCGGTGGCGCCCAGCACAGACCACTAAGTGGCTGATTCAGATGTAGTAAGCGCGCTCCTCGCCGCGGCGACATGGTCATAATTTTTGTGTGGACATCCAGTGGGGGATAAATTACTGGCGGGTGACAGGAAACTGGCGCCGCCAGGCCCGCCTTGACTCACCGTGCCGGCGGAGGCAAGGTTGAACGCCGTTATCCTTTCGAGTCTGCGGCGAACGTGCGTCTTTGGTCCCTGCATCCGTGTTATCTCGACGCCCAGGGTTTGGTGGCGTTGTGGCGTGAGGCACTGTTGGCGCAGAAGGTGCTGATGGGTGCGACGCGAGGTTACCGCCACCATCCGCAACTGCTGCGGTTTAAGCAGCAACGTTATCCGCTGAAGGCCATTGCAACCTATTTGTCCGGTATTTATGCCGAAGCCTTGCGTCGGCATTACCAGTTCGACTCAACAAAAATACAACCGGGCCGCGTGCGCAAGCCGATGGTGGTGTCCACGGGACAGTTGGCGTACGAACTGCATCACCTGAAAGCAAAGCTCCGGCTCCGGGATCCTGCGGCCTATCGGGCGATCAAGCACCTCGACAAAGTGAAACCGCATCCACTATTCGTTGCGGTGCGAGGTGTGGAGGAGAGCTGGGAGGTGGTGCCTGCGGAGGCGCGGACTGCAACTCGCCGGCAGAGAAAAAAGTCTTAGCGTTGAGTGGCGGGTGATTGGGTGACTCTTCGTGTGGCCTGGAGTATACGACGCAATGCGCGACGTAAGTTGCCGTCTTCTGTGGAGTGCGGCGGCTCGCCGCCGCTGTCTTACCGGGAGCTCGCTCCCGACGCGGCGTCAGCGTGCACAGTCCCTTATCCTTGCGCCCTTATTGTCGCGCTACCGCGCGGCTTGAAAAGCTACTTGCGGGTCCCGCCCCGC
>JANNJF010000426.1:0-4309 GCA_031405715.1 Gammaproteobacteria bacterium
AACTGCAGCACGCAGGCCTCCTGCGCTCGGTGCGGGGCGCGCACGGCGGATATCAGCTTGCACGGTCCACAGCACTCATCAACGCGGCCGAAATCATCGATGCGGTCGAGGGTCCGGTCGCGCTCACGGAATGCGCGGGTGGCCCTGCTGCATTGGCGCAGGTGCTCGGGCGGCGCATTCGCGTGTTGCGCGTTGGGCGGGGATGGAGTCAGGAGGTGTTGGCGGAGATCGCGGGGGTGCATCGGAATTATATCGGGCAGGTGGAGCGGGGGGCGGTGAATATTAGTGTGGTGCAGTTGGCGAAGATTGCGCGGGCGTTGGAGGTGGGGGTGGGGGAGTTGGTGGGGGATGGGGCTGTGGCTGGTGGGCGGGAGCAGGGGTGAGTTAAGCATTGGGCATTCCTGACGGGCGTTGCTCGATGGCTTAATTAGGTATAGGTCCTGGATTTCCGCTGCAGTGCGTAGAGGAGTGGGTCTTGCTGTGCGTTGGTGCCCCTCGGGACGGGGAGGGGACTGCGCTGCGGAGCAGGGTTAGCCAGATCAGGCGCCGGTTTACACAGGTCGAATAGGTCGCACAGGATGCAGGGAATCAACCGGAATACGAGGAACAAAAATAATGGTAGGGATAGCAGCAGAAAAAACAGCGTCCTGAACGGGATGCTGACGGTGGCCTGCTGATTTTGTAGTGATCGTCGCATTGGTATTTTTCCACTGTCAGCTGTTAATTTATACCGGTAAAAAGTGGCGGATTTTCTACCGGGTACACAACCATCGATAGCTTTTATGGGTGTAGCATGCTTGAAGAAGACGCATCCTTCAGTGAACAATTTCACAAATATAGAAATATTGGGGGGGTTGCATGAAGAGCGATGCCAGGGTTATGGGGATTGCCACGGCCGCGAAAGGCACGGCCTCGCAATGACGACAAAAGGCGCAATGACGGGAAAATTTGCACAGCTGCTCGGGCGGCGCAATCGCGTGTGGCGGGCGGGGCGGGAGCGTCGGGATTTTTTGTTTGCGGAGATTTAGGGGTAGTTGAGCAGAAATTATATAATCATGGCCTATAATGTTTGAGATAAAAGGCTGCAGCCCTTAATGGCACTTACTTAAGCGTTTTCGTAGTCAATGTAGGGCGGGTTAGGCACGTCATTGGTGCCGTAACCCGCCGGATGTGCCAGCGGGCACACCGTAAAGAATGTCTTGTGTTGCTTCGCAACGCCTGGCGGGTTACGCAAACTACGCTAACCCGCCCTACATTTTGGCTTAAGTAAGTGCCATTCGCCGCAGCCCTGTTAATTGCCCATTGAGATTGCGCCAACTTCATGACCAAGCCCCCCGCAGAGCGACTCGAATTGCGACCACGCCTGCAACAGAAGGCGTTGGGCCGACACCAGCATGTGATTTGGGTGGGCCTGGTGCTACTCACCGTGATCCCCCTCCTCTACATACTGCCGCTATTAAAGAAGCGCGCGGGACCAGAGGCAAACTGGGAAGCGGTGTGGGGGATGCTGTGGAAGAAGATCGAGGCCGATCCGATGCAGTTTGGTTTGAATACCCTCATCCTGTGCATCGCGTTGGCTCACCTTGCCTACCAGCTGTCCGCGCAGAAACACGAACGGCTGATACTCACCCGTAGCGGTATCGAGTATCACTCACCGCTGCCTGCCTGGTTGCAGTTTATCCAGCGCAGCTGGACCTTAAGTTGGCACCAGGTGCGCGCGCTGTCCTTGCGCGCTGCACTCGCGGGCAATACGCTGCAGGGTATGGTACTAGAACTGGAGACCGGCGCGGGCAAGCGCAAGCTGGCTCCGTATAATTGGGTGGACCCCATAACCTACCAGCCGGTGTCGCCATGGAAACTGGCCATGCAACTCAAGCGCTACAGCACGGAAGGGCTGGCGGCGCAAATCGATACGAGTCCGCTCATGCAGTACGTGCAAGCGGCACTGCCGAATATGCCGGTTAAGCGGGCGGACAATCTTTTCAGCACGTCATTCGCCATCGAAAAGAACCCCAGTTCCCTTGCTGTGACCTCCGTGTTTCTACTGCTCCTCGCTTACGCCATCATCGATGGCGGGTTTTTGGTGCAGGAGACCTACGCGCAGGACCCACCCTATGCAGAGTTTGCGCTGGTCGGCGTCGTGGCGGCCATCGCGGGTTGGTTCTGGATGGTACGGGGCAATGTGCCGGTGACCGTGGGACTGGTGATCGCCTTGTTGACGGGATGCGGGGCCGCCATGGCGGCCTACCCGGGTGCGCTGCGGCTGAATGCCTTGACCGACGCGGAGGGTCTCAAGACCTATCCGTACACGATAACGCCCGGCCGCGAGTTCCAGCCGCGGGTGGCGGGGCCACCAGTGCTGCATTTCGACAAGTACGAAGAATACTGGTCGCAGTTTAAAGCAGGGTCGGAGTATGTGTTTGAACTGCGGCAGGGAGGGTTGGGTTTCTTTCAGCTCAACATGCAACCCATCCATGCGGAAATGCGTAACTTCTATATAAAAAGCAGGAAATAAGAATCACTAAGGAACCTCTGAACAAGTGGCAATAACTATCAGGCTACGTTCCCTCTCCCTTAGCCCCCTTCGGGGAGGCACAACCCGCACGGAGAGGGACAGGGTGAGGGAAAAATCGCTGATTATCCCCCTCACCCTAACCCTCTCCCCCGAAGTGCACGGTGGAGAGGGGACTTGTTCAGAGGTTCCCTAACTATGAAATTCACAACGCCCTTCCCTCCGGTCCGATGGTATTGCTCTGCAACGTTCTGTGTCGCAGGTTTTCTGTCGTTGCTCTCGGTCGCCGTGTTGGCGGATGGCGTGCCGGACGAGGGTCCGCGCTCCGGCGCGCAAACGGTCGATGAAGCGGGCCCGGCGGGCACCCTAAGAACGGTCGGCGCCTATCCGTTCCACCTTCGAGGGTTTACGGTCACGGCCCTGGCGGATGGCAAAGTGCTGGTGTACGGGACCGACCCCATCGGCCCGCACGTCAACTCAGCCAAAGATGCGCCCACCCTGCGCAGTCAGCGGGGAAGGTCCTACAGCGCCGCGGCGACCGATCCGGTGATGTGGGATCCGCGGCAACGCGGCTGGGAAAAAATTCCCCGCGCGCCGGAGTGCAGTTTTCAACGCTTTCTGCATAGCGCCACGGCGCTTCCGAATGGAAAGGTATTGATCGCGGGCGGTCTGTGCGACGTACCCCGTTCTAGCAATGACAACACAGCCTTTACCCCGCACACCCAACTCTCCCTCTGGGACGGCGCAACAAAAAAATGGGAGACGGCGCCGTCCCTGGCCGTTGGCCGCCTCTATCACAGCGCCAGCTTGATGAAGGATGGCAGCGTCGTGCTCGTGGGGGGCGAGAGCGATCCGATCCTGGGTGGGGCCGGTGAGTCGGTGCTCAACAGCGTCGAGCATTATGGCGAAGGCGGCGTGCAGGCATTGGCGCCATTAAACATTGCGCGCGCCCGGCACACGGCCACGGCCCTGGCGGATGGCAGCCTGCTGGTGACCGGCGGATTCGATAAGGACGGCAAGGCGATGGCCTCGGTGGAACGCTGGGACCCGGCCAAACAGGTCTGGCACGCGGCGCCCCCGCTGACCACACCGCGGTATAACCACAGCGCCACGTTGCTGCAAGACGGCCGGGTCATGATCGCCGGCGGCGTCAGCCAGGAAGGGGAGCCGGTCGCCGCGACCGAACTCTGGGACCCGGCGAGGAAGGCCTGGTCCCGCGGCGCGCCGCTGTTGTTGCCGTTGCAAGGGCATTCCGCAGTGTTGCTAAACAATGGCGATGTGCTGGTGATGGGTGGCTCGACGATCAACGCCGCGCCGGCGCACATGGCCATGCTGTGGGACCACACCCGCGAGCAATGGCGGCCCGCGGGTTTCACCCTGCCGAATGTGATGGATGATCAGGAATCGCACAGCGTTACCCTGGTGCCGCGGGCGGATGGCAGCGTCCATGGGTTTGGCCCACGTTGGATCACGCAGTGGACGCCGGCGAAGAAAACCAGCGCCGATGTTTCCCTCTACGGCGCACGCGACAACCACTCGGTGACCTTGCTGCGCGACGGGCGCATCCTGCTCGCCGGCGGCAACAAGGGAAACGCCTTTCTGGATTGGGCGGAGATCTACAACCCGGTCTCCGGGCGCTTTACCGCCACGGGACGCATGCAGCAGGCGCGCCACTCCCACAGCGCCGTGGCCTTGGACGATGGCCGGGTGGTGGTGGCCGGGGGCTGGAGTCGCAGCGCCGACAAACCCACCGAGCCCGCGGCCCACTCCCCGGAGGTATGGGACCCCGCGACCGGC